>CAXTSA010000112.1:0-8414 GCA_964246755.1 uncultured Acidobacteriaceae bacterium | reverse complement strand
CTCCGCGCTCAACGCGCGCGATTTCGCGCTTCGCGGCCAGGCGGTCGGGCAGCCGGCGTATGCGTCCAACCGCTTCGGCCTAGTGTATGCAGGCACGCCCTACATCCCGCACCTGATTGAGCATGACCGGAAAGACTTCCTGTTCTTTACATTAAGCGGACAGCGGTCTTCGAGCCCCTTCGACGAATATGGGACTGTGCCGACGGAGGCAGAGCGCAACGGCGACTTCAGCGCGCTGACCACGGCAAGCGGCTCGCCCATCCCGATCTACGATCCTGCGACCGGAACCCCGTTTGCAAACAATACCGTACCGCGGGAAAGAATCGCGCCGCAGGCGCAAGCGCTGCTGAACTACCTGCCGCTGCCGAACCTGGCCGGCACTTCGCGAAACTATCAACGACTGACCAGCGCCGAGTCTAACAGCACGGTAGTGGGGCTGCGCTTTATCCATTCCTTCGGCAGCAGCGGAGGCTCGCCGCTGGCCGGGCTCATCCGCCAGTACATGGGGACCTCGCAAGGGCTGCAGCAGAACATCCATGTCAACTTCAACTACAGCCACAGCGCGTCCGACAACCTCAATCTATTCCCCGAGCTTGGCGGCAAAACGCAGTCGCATAGCCGCTCAGTCGAGGTGGGCTACACACTCAGCAAGGGGCGCCTGAGCAACAATTTGACGCTGGACTGGAATCGCGCTTCGTCGAACGTGGCGAACTACTTCACAGACGTGAACGATGTCGCAGGCGGGATCGGGATCAATATCTTTGACGGCGAGGCGGTGAACCCGCTTAGCTACGGCCTTCCCAACGTGACGCTGAACCAGTTCAACGGCTTTTCCGAGCAGCAGCCATCGTTCCAGGTCAACCAGACGCTCTCGCTGGGGCTGGCGAGCTCGTGGACGCACGGCAAACACAACCTGCGCTGGGGCGGCGACGTCAAGCGAGCGCACCTGGACCTACTTGGTAGCGGACAGGTGCTCTCAACCGGGAACTTTATCTTTTCCGGCCTGTTTACTGAGCAGCCGGGCACCAGCGCAACGAGCGGCGTCGGTAATACGACACAACGCGGCCTGCCGCAGAGCGGGTCCTCGCTCGCCGACCTACTGCTTGGGCTGCCGCAGCAAACCAGCATCCAGGCCCCGTATGCGAAGAGCTACCTGCGCGAAAACGTGTATGACGGCTATTTTCAGGACGACTGGCGAGCGCTTCCGTCACTCACCCTGCAGGCTGGTTTGCGCTACGAGTATTTCTCACCCTACTCGGAGAAAGACGACCGCCTCGCGACCCTTGACCCCGGCGATAACTTCGCTTCGGTGGCGACCGTAACTCCGCACAGCATCGGCCCGTACACCGGCAGTTATCCGCATAGCCTGATCTACCCGGAGAAGAACGACTTTTCTCCGCGCATTGGCTTTGCATGGAGGCCGCTGCGCGAGACAGTGATCCGCGGCGGCTACGGCATCAACTTTGCCAACGGACAATACAACAAGTTTGTGCAGCAATTTGCGTTCCAGCCGCCGTTTGCTGATGTGCAAACCAATGAGGCGACAGGAGGTGCGAAGATAACGCTTGCCAACGGCTTCCCTGCCCCGCAGACGGACGGCAATTACGCGGTCAACAAGAATTACCGCCTGCCCTATGTACAGGTGTGGAACCTGAACATCCAGCGCACCTTGCCGCAGGGTATCGTGCTGAACGTTGGTTACAGCGGGTCCAAGGGAACGCGGCTGAGCATCGTCGATGCACCCGGCCGAACGGCGGATGCTTCGCTGAGCGGTGTGCTGTATGACTATGAGAACTCAGTCGCATTTTCTAACTTCAACTCGTTGGTCGTAAGCGCGAGGAAGCGCCTGCAGAAGGGACTGAGCCTGCAAGCCACTTACACGTATGCGCACTCCATCGACAATGCAACTTCTGTCGGTGGTGTGGGCAATGCAGTCGCGCAGAACTGGCAGGACCTGCTGGCCGAAGAGTCGAACTCGAGCTTCGATATCCGTAACAAGGTCAGTGGCAATTTCGTGTACGAGCTGCCTTTTGGCGCGGACAAGACCTATTTCACCACTGGCCGCTCCGCTCACTTGCTCGAGGGGCTTTCCATCTCAGGAACTTACTCGATCGCAAGCGGAGAGCCTTTGACGCCGAGCTATGTCGCTTCCATCAGCGACGTGGCGCGTGGCAGCGCCGGGTCAGAGCGACCGGACCGTGTGCCCGGCGCTTCTCTTTCGGCGGGCGGCCGCACGGCGGACAACTGGTTCAACACGGCGGCCTTTGCGCAGCCCGCAGGGGTGTACGGCAACGCCAGCCGCTACTCCATCGCCGGGCCGGGGACCATTTCAGTGAATAGTTCCGTGGCAAAGACCATCTCGTTTGGAGAAACCCGGTCCTTTGAGGTGCGAGCGACCGCGGATAATGTCTTCAACACAGTGCAGTATTCCTCGGTGGATACGCAGCTCGGCTCGGGCTCGTACGGCCAGGTAACCGCTGCAGCCGCGATGCGGCAGTTCAACTTCATAGCGCGTTTTCGCTACTAAGCAAGGGGCCGGCGAATGCAATGGAAAGCGATGGCGGTGCTTCTGCTGGCAAGCCTGAGTGCGAGAGCGCAAACGGAAGCGCCTGCGCAAACGCCCTCTTCGAGCGGCTTCACCCTCAAAGTCCAGAGCGATCTGGTTCTCACCGACGTGGTGGTACGCGATCGCAAAACCGGAGCACCGGTACGCGGGTTGAAGCGCAGCGATTTTTCAGTTTTCGAGAATGGCAAGCCGCAACAGGTCGCGAGCTTCGACGCGCAGGACGTTGACCAGGCCGTGCGCTTGCCCGGCACTGCAACTGTAACTGGCCGTGCCGGCAATTCCGCGGCAGCGGAGCTCGGCGCGAACGCGCAACAACAAGCGGCGGCGCTGCGCGATCACCGGTTGATCGTACTGTTCTTCGACACCACCTCGCTGCAGCCGGACGATCTCGACCGAGTGCAAGGCGCTGCGCGCGATTACATCAACACCCGCATGCAGAATGCCGACCTGGTCAGCGTGGTTTCGCTTGGCGGCACACTTTCGCTTGACCAGGACTTCACAGCCGACAAGCAACTGCTGCTGCGTGCGGTCAACAGCTACTCCGGCGGTGTTGGCCAGAGCTACACGCCGGGGCCGACCGGCACCACCAACCAAGTAGAGGACACGACAGCCTTTAGCGCGGACGAGACCGAATATAACGACATCAATACCGATCGCGAGCTGTTCGCGATCGCGGCGATTGCACGTGCGCTTGGGCCGCTGAACCAGAAGAAGTCTCTGCTGTACTTCTCGGGCGGCCTGCAGCGTGACGGGATCGAGAACCAGGCCTCACTGCGGTCCACCATCAACGCGGCCGTGCGGAACAATCTCTCGATTTACAGCGTCGACGCGCGCGGGTTGCAGGCGATCTCGCCGCTGGGCGATGCAACGACCGGATCGCTCCGTGGCAACGCGGCCTACACCGGCGGCGCCCTGCAGAACAACCTGGACGCAAACTTCAACACGCAGGAGGTCCTGGCAACGCTCTCCTCTGACACCGGCGGCAAAGCGTTCTTCGACAATAACGATTTCGCACCCGCGTTTGAACAAGTGCAGAACGACACGGCAAGCTACTATGTGTTGGGCTTTCGCTCCACCGACGTCGCACGCGATGGCAGGTACCGCAAACTTGAAATCCGCGCGAACCGGCCTGACGTAAAACTGAGCTATCGGCCCGGCTATTACGCCCCCGCGGATTTTCGCCACGCGAACGGCGAACAACGCGAGCGCGACCTCGAAGCGGAGCTCAACAGCGACCTGCCCGCTACAGACATGCCGGTCTATCTCGAGCCGTTTTTCTTCCGGGATGCGACAGGGCGCTACAACATGCCGGTCTCGCTGCTCGTGCCAGGCTCGCAGATTCCGTTTACGAAAGGCGGCGCCCGCGACAAGGCGACGCTCGATGTGATCGGCAATGTCAAGGACGCGCAAGGCCATGTGCTGCAGCAGGTGCGCGATACGGTGAAGCTCGCCATCGATGCATCGCAGCAGGTTTCGCGCAAGAACATCCAGTACTCAACCGGCTTTACGCTGCCCGCCGGCACATACCATTTGAAGTTTGTGGTGCGCGAGAATGAAACCGGCAAGCTCGGTTCGTTTGAAACAAACATTCGTGTGCCCGATCTCGCGAGGGCACCGCTCAAGATGAGTTCCGTAGTGCTGGCTTCGCAGCGAATACCGCCGGCCGGCAAAGTTGGCCGGCCGGATGACAATCCGCTGGTGTACGGTGGCGAGCAGTATGTGCCCAACTTGCCGCATGTGTTTACGCGCGACCAGCAGCTCTACTTCTTTTATGAGGTGTACGATCCGGCAAAGTACGCGAAAGCGATTGCCGGCGATACGTCCGCCGCTGCAAAGCAGGCAGGCAGCATCCATGTGCTTACGGGTATAGAGTTGCTTCGCGGCAGCGCGAAGGTTTTCGAGTCGCCGCTGGTCAATGCGAGCGCGATCAATGTCCCGGGGCGTAACGCTATCGCGTTTGCATTTACAGTATCGCTTGCCTCGCTCAGTGACGGCGTCTACACCTGTCAGATCAATGTGATCGACGACGCCGGCGGGACATTCTCCTTCCCGCGTACGGCGCTCGTGATTCGTGGCGGCGCTATGGTCCCAGCCCCGGCGCCATCACCAAAACCCGCCGGCACTCTTTAGGAGTCCGTCGGCGGGGTCTGCGGTTCGTCTCGATACGGGCAGTGGCGGCAGCCGGAGCCGCAGCAGAAGCCGCGCCTGCGATGGTAAGCGGCCGTGAATACAAGGTATGGTCCATCCATGTAGTAGTCCTGCTCCTCTGCCGGGCTTTCCTCGATGGAAGCTTCCTCGTCGCTCATGCCTGCGCCTCCGACGGAGTGCGTTCCCTTGCGAAGATGGCGGACTGCGCTGGAGCATTCTGTCCAGGCGATTGCGCGTTCACGCTGCTCAGCAGCGCATGATTCCAGGTGAGCGACTTGCCGCTGACAGCAGCGACCCGCTCTCCCGGGATCACGATGCCAAGCAGATTGAGCGGATCCGCGGCTGCAACGGACACCTCCAGATCGAGCCGCAGCCCTTCTCGCCGTGCCTCGCGCAAGCTCTTGAGCGCCTCCGGCAGCGCAAACTGCTCGCCTGCGAAGCCTGAAAGAAAGCGGCCCCCGCGAACCTCGCCGCGCGCTTCCATGCGCCGTAGCATGGGCAACAGTTCGCGCCATTTCGGGACATTCGCTTCGCGCTCCAGCACATCGCGAATAAGAATTCCATAACGGCGCAGCAGCACCGTGCAGGCGGAAGCGAGTTGCGCTTCGCGTCGCTCAGCGGCGACGCCTGCTTCGCGGGCAGCGTCTTTGCCTGCTTGGCCGTCAAGGCGCCACGGCTGCTCCTGTTCACCGGTCAGCAGGCTCCAGCGGCCCGCTGCGTGGCGCGCCGCGCGTTTCGCCCCGGGCGGCGCCGCGTGCACCTGCCGCCGCCGCGGGTCTATGAGCAGTCGCAGACTGTCGAAACCATCGGCTGTCACCAGGCCCGCGGCCACCAGCTCCCATAAGGCGCGATCCATATCTGCCGGTGGCACAGCGAAGGAACGCAGCAGATCGGCGGCAAACATGGCTCCGCGTTGCGCCAGGCAGGCGCGCACCCCAAGCGCAAGCTCGCTCAAACAGCATGGCAGGTTCGCCTCCGGCACACGGTCGGCAGCGAGGCAGGCATCAAGCCAGAGTGCCTCTTCGCGCAGGAAAAACGTGATGGGTGCCATGCTCGTCGGGATCACGCGCCGTGGGCCGCCAGACTTGTCACCGGTCTGCTCCGCGTAGAACGCCGGATGCGGCGACAACCGTCCCCAGCCGACCGTGCCTGTCATACACAGCGCGTCAAGCGAGCGAGGATCATAGCCGGCGACACGCGCCGGCAGCAGTGTGCGCTCCCACTCAACGGCCGGCGCTTCAAAGCCTTCCAGTCCGCGCAGTGCTTCAAGTACTCCAGCTTCGCCGGCAAGCTGCGTTTGCGGCGCGACATGCTGCCACCCCAGCAGCCAGTGCATGTAAATGGCCGGCGTTACGGGTTCCACCTGCTTGCGCAGAGCGCCCAGCGTGCGCTTGTGGATGCGCTGCAGCAGGCGGCGGTCACACCACTCCGTATCGTGATCGGAGAGCGCTTGCCCAGCGTGCGGCACGTGCTCAAAGACGCCGCGCATGAGTGTGCCGGCAACTTCAAGGCGCAGCAGCTGCTTCCAGATTTGTGACGCAGGAACATGAAGCAGCTTTGCGAGCGATGAGGCGGTCGCGGGCCCAAGCAGGCCCATCCACCCCTGCACCGCGCGACGCAGCACTTCCTCTGCGGGCTCATCTGCTGCGGCGACAGCAGGCATCGCCTGCTCGGGAAGCAAAGCAGGGACAACGTCGCGCACCCAGGGCAGCCGCTCCGCCGTGACCCAGTAGCGCACACCATCGGCAATGGCAACGGTGGCACGGCGGCTTGCGACCAGGCGAGCGAAAAACAGCGGCCACTGGCCAACGCTTGTTCCCGCGTACTCGGCCGCAAGATCCAGCACAGCGTCTTCCGGCGCGAGAGTGAGCGCCTGGAGCTGGTCGTGCAACTCATGCTCATCGCGCACATCGGGCCACTGTTGCGCGCGTACTTCGGCAATGGCCTCCGGCGACAAACGCCCTGCTTCACCCAGCACACTGTCGGGCACCGTACGTCGCATGGAAACAGCCCGAGTCCGCCGTTCTTCCAGATCAGCGTCGTCGAGGAATGCGTACGGCATCGCATTGAGTAGCTCGTGTGAAAACTGCGATGGCGTGGTGGTGTCGACAGCGAGGCATCGAATCGTTCCCGCACGGATCGCGCCCAGCAGACGCGTCAATCCTTCCAGATCCATCGCTTCCTGAAGCGTGTCTTTCATCACTTCGCGCACCAGCGGGTGGTCCGGCACTTCGATATCGCCCTCGATATTCTCCTGGCAGGCCGCAACTTGCGGGAAGACATTCGCGAGCAGGTCGTCGCTGCGCGTGCGCATAACCTGCGGCGCGACCTTCTTTCCTTTTTGGAACCGCAACAGTTGCAGCGAGCGGCACGCACTCCATCGCCACCGCGCCTTGAAGATAGGCGAGGTAAGCGAGGCCTGCTGCAGCAGTTCTCCCACGGTCTGTTCGGTCAGGAATTGAAACACATCGCTGAGCGGAAACGAGTGCTGCTCCGCGAGCGAAATGTTGAGCCCGTTGTCGGTCGCCGCGGCCTGCAGCTCGAAGTTGAAGCCGCGGCAGAAGCGTTTGCGCAGCGCGAGTCCCCACGCCTTGTTAATGCGTCCTCCGAAAGGTGCATGAAGGATAAGCTGCATGCCTCCGCCTTCGTCGAAGAAGCGTTCGGCGATGACCGTCGTCAGCGTGGGCACGGCGCCCAGCACGGCGCGCCCAGCAACGATGTAGCCGATGAGCTGCTCGGCCGCGCCCTGTGTCACGCAGCACTGGTTAACAAGCCACGCCACGGTCGAAGCCACCTCGGCATGCGCTTGAGAGATGTATCCGGGCTGCACATCAGGCGTGCTTCTGCTGATCTCCTCGCGCAGATCGGAGACAAACGTGGACAGCTCGAGTGTGCGTTGCGGCGCTTCTCCGGTCCAGAACGGCACGTTCGGCGGCTGACCTTGCGCGTCCTCTACCAGGACACGGCCGGCGCTCTCAACCAGCGTAATGCGCCAGCTCGTGTTGCCGAGCAGAATCACGTCGCCAGGTGAGGAATCGATCGCGAAGTGTTCATCGAGCGTGGCAATCGGCACGCCCTCGGGCTGCGCGATGACTTGGAAGATCGCTGTATCGGGGATCGTCCCGCCATTTGAAACAGCGGCCAGCCGCGCACCGCGCCGCGCATGCAGTACCCCGTGCACACGGTCGCGAAGCAAGTAGGCGCCCCACGTGCCGCGGCTGCTCGCAATGCCATCGCTCAACAAGCACAGCAGTTCCTCAAACACTTCGCGCGTGAGCGAGCGATATGGGTAGGCGCGACGGACGAGCGCAAACAGAGCCTCCTCTTTCCAAGACTCCGCCGAGCAGCAAGCGACGATCTGCTGCATCAGCACATCGAGCGGCTCCGGCGGTATCTCCAGCTTGTCGAGTACGCCGGCGCGCATGGCTCGCACCAGCGCCGCGGTCTCAAGCAGGTCATCGCGGGTGGTAACGAAAAAGCGGCCTTTGGGCGTAGCGCCGCGCCAGTGACCGGCACGGCCCACACGCTGCATCGCAGGCGCAATGGCGCGGGGAGAACTGATCTGACACACCAGGTCGATTGCGCCGATGTCGATGCCGAGTTCGAGCGAAGCGGTCGCGATCAGCAAGCGAATCTCGCCGGCCTTGAGCTTGCGCTCGGCTTCCAGTCTTAGTTTTCGCGATAAAGATCCGTGGTGAGC
>CAXTSA010000111.1:0-8421 GCA_964246755.1 uncultured Acidobacteriaceae bacterium | reverse complement strand
GGTACCCCTCCCTGCTTTGGGCAAGGGCCTGCACTGTGCCTTCAGGAAGCCCGTCCTGTACGCGCCACACGCGCTTGGTATAGTCCGGGGTTGCCGGCGTGATGCGGAGGCTGCTTCCGTCCGCACGGGCAGCGGAGGTACATAGCGAACTACAAGTGAAAAGCAATGCTGTGGTCAAAGCACGGAACGCGCTCCAACGCCCAACCTTGTCGCCCTGCTCCTGTCGCCGCGAACCCCCAAGCAATGTAGCAAAAGATAGCGACGGTCCGCTGATGTGCTTCCGAGCACTCGGCAAAGCGCATTGCCCCTGGAGCAAAGCGGGCGATTAAGGACGGCGTGCACTATGTTTCGCGGGGAGCTGCTGTTTACTTTGAGAATTGTGGGTACAGCATGCGTGGCTGGCCCATCCAGAAGCGGTTGCTGGCCCGGGTCAGGATGCCCGGAGAACGACCGCGCAGCCGGGCTTCGGCCTCGTGCAGCGGACCGACAAAGCGCAAGACGCGCGGCATATGCCTGTAGAACCGAGGCAGCAAGCGGGCCGCCTGGTGTACAGCCTGTTCCTCCGGCGCGCTGAAAGGCAATGCAAACTCGGAGCGGAGCCGGGGCGGCATCCAGAAGGTTGTCAGGGCGCGATACCAGTGTGGAGAGTGAAGGGACGTACCGGCGCCGGATAGGACGCTTTGCCCCAGTGCGAGGCCGTCTGCCCCAACGCCGAGTTCGGAAGACGCGACCGTCTCTGCAAAGTACCGCGCAAACTCGGCCCAGTCCTCCGGCAGCGCCTCGCCCGGGATACCGAAAAGCGCAGCCATCCGCTTGCTCTCGGCAAAGTACTGCTCCCGCATGGACGGCGAGAGCGGCCCCAAAGTGAACTCGCGGGCCAGAAGCGCGCTGTCGACTAGCGTGGCGTATACCCAGCGAAGGGCAGCCACTTCGTTAGCCTCGTAGTGCTCGCCCCGTGGGTGCCCGCCGGCAGCAGAAGGCAGTTCGCCGCGGATGCCGATGTGTCGCCGGTAGAGCTGGCGAGAGGCCGCGAGAGCCTGAGCGCGAGTGCCGAATTGCATCGTGTAGACAACGCGGAAGGTCGAGTGGAAGCGGCCGAGCGCGTCGTTCAACAGGTCAGAGTGATGGCCGAGCGCGGAGGCGACCCAGGGGTGAGCCAACTGGAGCAGCGCCGCGCGGCCGGCGCCGAGAAAAACGGCGGCCTCGCCGTTGACCTGCCAACTCACGGAGCCGGGGCCGAAGAAACCGCGGCGAGGCTCACCCGGCAGCTTTTCAAGCGAGGCAAGCAGTGCTTCGCTGCGGCCGTGCGAAACGTACTGCCGGGATGCTGAGTCGTCCACCATAAACGCTTTCGACGCGCCGCTGCCTTTTCAGAGTGCCTCAAAGCCGGCAGATGAGCAGTTCGCGCTCGTAAACCATCTCCGGTGGAAGGTGGTCATGCAGCGTGATGAACAACTCTTCATGCGCCATGACTTCCGCTCGCCAGGCGCTGCGGTCGACTGCTTGTAGCTGGTCGAAGCGCTCGCGCGTGAACTTGAAGCCTCGCCATTCCATATCGTCGTAGAACGGAGTCCAGCCAATCGGCGACTCCTTTCCCTGCGCGCGCCCGCGCACCCGGTCTACAATCCACTTCAGCACGCGCATGTTTTCGCCGAACCCCGGCCACAGATAGCGGCCGTCCTCATCCTTGCGAAACCAGTTGACCTGAAAGACGCGCGGCGTAACGGACAACGTGCGCTGCATCCTGAGCCAGTGCCGGAAGTAATCGCCCATGTTGTAGCCGCAGAAGGGCAGCATGGCCATGGGGTCGCGCCGCACCCGGCCCGTTGCTCCCGAAGCGGCCGCCGTTGTTTCCGAGCCCATGGTGGCGCCCATGTACACGCCCGCGCTCCAGTTGAAGGCCTGGTAGACCAGCGGCACGGTGGCCGAGCGCCGGCCGCCAAACAGGATCGCGCTGATCGGCACACCGTCGGGCGCCTCCCAGTCGGAGTCGATCGTGGGGCACTGCGAAGCGGGCGCGGTGAAGCGGCCGTTGGGGTGGGCCGCCGGAGCGCCGGTCTCGCGGGCGATCTCGGGCGTCCACCGCTGCCCTCGCCAGTCCAGGCACTCGGCCGGCGGCTCGTCTGTCATGCCTTCCCACCACACGCCGCCCTCGGGCGTCAGGGCCACGTTGGTGAAGATCGAGTTGCGGCTCAGCGTGGCCATCGCGTTTGGATTGGTTTTGGCTGAGGTGCCGGGCGCCACGCCGAAGAAGCCGGCCTCCGGGTTGATGGCCCGCAACTGGCCGTTCGCATCCGGGCGGATCCAGGCGATATCGTCGCCTACCGTATATACCTTCCAGCCCTCAAACCCCGCGGGCGGGATCATCATGGCGAAATTGGTCTTGCCGCACGCGGAAGGGAACGCCGCCGCCACATAGGTCTTCTCCCCCTCCGGGCTTTCGACGCCGACGATGAGCATGTGTTCGGCCATCCAGCCTTCATCGCGCGCGATAGCCGAGGCGATGCGTAGCGCGAAGCACTTCTTGCCGAGCAGCGCGTTGCCGCCGTAGCCAGAGCCGTAGCTCCAGATTTCGCGCGTCTCCGGAAAGTGCACGATGTATTTCTCATCATTGCAGGGCCAGGGAACATCGCTCTGACCCGGCGCGAGCGGGGCGCCTACCGTGTGCATGCACGGGACCACGCGCTTGATATCCTTATCGATTTCGGCAAGCACATCGCGGCCGATGCGCGCCATGATGCGCATGTTTACGACTGCGTAAAGGGAGTCGGTAAGCTGCACGCCGATCTGCGACATGGGCGAGCCGACCGGGCCCATGCTGAACGGCAGCACGTACATGGTGCGGCCCCGCATGCAGCCGGAGAAGAGCTGCTTGAGCTTGCGGCGCATCGCGAACGGGTCTTCCCAGTTGTTGGTCGGGCCGGCGCTATCGCGGGAAAGCGAACAAATAAAGGTGCGCTCCTCTACGCGAGCCACGTCTCGAGCGTCGGAGCGGGCATAGAAGCAGCCCGGCCACAGTGCCGCGTTCAGTCTCGTGAATGTCCCTGCCTGGACGAGCTGATCGCAAAAGGCGTCATATTCCGGCTGCGAGCCGTCGACCCAGTGGATCGAGTCAGGCTGCGTGAGCTCCGCCATCTTTTCTACCCAGCGAACGAGGTGCTTGTTGGTTGTGGGCACCTGGGTGAACGAAAACTTTTTCATCTCGGTGCAACTTTAAATGCCGAGCCGTAGAAAAAGCGACCTGCCGAGGGCTGCTCGATCGGACGGAGGGCGGCGAGAGTTGGCGCCGTGGCTGAAAGCAGTGTCTAAAGCGAAATGTCGGGAGTTCACACTCCTGTCTTCTCCGTGGACGAAAGGTAAGCTGTAACCAGACTCCAGTAGGACCGCTGCGGTCGGCGGAACGGCTCGTCATGCGACAGCTTAGGAAGAACGACAAGCTCAGACCCGGAAGCGCAAGCAGCTCTCAGCGCGAGCGCCATCTGTACCGGAAAGAGACGATCCTGCTCGCCATGGACGATCAGCACGGGAAGGGAACAGGTCCTTAAAACAACCTCGGTTGGCCAGATAGGAGGCACTGCGAAGGCGAGCCTTGTGGGAATCCCGAGACTCCGCGCCGCCGACCGGAAAGAAGTGAAGGCGGCGCAGAGCACCAGCCGATGCACCCGCACCTGCGACAGGATCGCGGCGCCAATGCCGCTTCCAAGAGAAAAGCCAAGCAGGGATACGGGTTCTCCCGGGAAGAGCGCTTGCAAGTGAAGAAAGGCGGCAACCGCATCCTCCTCGCATTGAAAAGCGCTGATACATCCGGAGCTGCGTCCGTAGCCTGAGTAATCGAAAACCAGCGATGCCACGCCGTTCTCGGCCAGGAGTTGCTGGACACCGCTCCAATGATCCACGACTTCTCCGATCCCGTGGCAGATCAGCACGACAGCCAGAACAGGGCGCGATCCCGGCGTAACAAGGACTGCATCCAGGAAATTGCTTCCACTTGGAATGGTCATCCTGGATACGAGACCGATGGGTGGGGTTACGGCCGCGTTTCGCTTCACTCGGCCCAGCAGCAAATCCAGTGCCAGCAGGCTACGACTGATGCAAGTGAGAGCAACAGTGAATAGAAGGCTTTGCGCTCGACCACAAATATGTTGAAGCATCACGAGACTGTTCGCTGCATGGTCGTCGTTAACGGGTTTCGGGACTGCGCTTCCGGTTGTTCATAACTAGGCTACCCTCCACGAGAAACTCTAATTTCTCCGCTCTGTTGGGCTTCGCTGCAACCCCATCGTGCCTGATTTCCGAGATTACGGCATGGCTCAGCAAGAGATCACGCACGAGGCAATTCCCATTTTGGCAGCTGTTCCAGATTGGGAAAACGCCGGTCTTAGAAGCAACACAAACGTGTTTTCACACTAACACTGCCGACCCCTTATTGCCGATATTGGACGTGGAAAGGCGCACCGCGGTTGGGACGTTGACCCCGGCGGGCGCAGATCCGGAAGTTCAGATTTCCGAGTTCCACCGAGTTTGCGTTTACGCGTACCTGGTGGGCTCCATGTCGGGAGAGTCGCTGTGAGTCTTGTCGTCCTGCTTGTTTTGCTTGTCGCGTTGGTGTCCATGCTGAAGCACCGTTCGTTCCGTTTGTGCTCTGCGCCGAAGGTTGTTTCGCGGAGATTGAGCGCGCATGGGCAGTCCCTCCGTGCACAGGTTAGGTCGCGCTTGTATGGCGCGGCTCCCTCGCGCGTTTTGCGTGCGGCTTGCGGCATGCTGGCGATCACGGCGTCGACACTCGCTCATGTGACAGAAGCCCAGACGGCGCACTTTAGCGGCGCTCAGAGCACGGTGGGCAGCGGCCTTCTAGGACCGTTTGGAGTAGCAGTCGATGGAAGTGGAAACATATTTATCGCCGATTCCTCGAACAAGCGGGTCCTGAAGGAAACACTGTTGGCAGGCCGTTACGTTCAGACAACGGTAGCAACATCCAGCTCGAATCCAACCACCTTACTGATAGACGCCAACGGTAGTATTTACGTTTCAGATACGCAGAACAATCGTGTCTTGAAGGAAACTCCCTCAGGGAGTTCCTACAGTGAAAGCGTAGTGGTTTCCGGCAGTGTAAACGGTCCTCGCGGTTTGGCTCTCGACGGGAGTGGCAATCTCTACATCGCCGATTATGGAAATAATCGCATAGCGAAGGAAACAGTGTCCGGTAGCAGCTACGTGGAAAGTACCTTCGCAACAGCTACTAGTCTCAATAATCCAGTTGGGGTCGCAATCGATCTTGCCGGGAATTTGTACATTGCTGATTCGAAGAACAATCGAGTACTCAAGGAGACGTTGTCGAGTGGCGCTTATACCGAGAGCACGGTAGCAGCAAATGGTCTCAATCACCCGACCCGCATCGTGGTTGATGGAGGCGGGAATGTGTTTATCCCCGATACAAACAATAATCGCATACTGAAGGAGACATGGTCAGGTTCGACCTACACAGAGAGCACGGTGGCGACCACCTCTCTGAACAACCCCTACGGAGTAGCGCTCGATGCAAGCGGAACTCTCTACATCGCAGACACGAATAACAATCGTGTTCTCAAAGTCCAGAATACCGCGGCCGATTTTGGCAGCGTTGCCGTTGCTAGCACGAGCAATGTATTCTCGCTTTTCTTTACCTTCGATACCGCGGGCAGCCTGGGATCTCAACCCCTGGTGACCGCACAGGGAACACCCGGACTTGACTTTGCAGCGGCCGGGTCCGGCACTTGCTCGACGAGTGGACCCTACAGTGCCGCCAGCACTTGCATCGTTGATGTGACTTTACGCCTAAGATGTCGGGTTCTCGGTATGGCGCGGTAGTGCTGAAAGACAGCTCTAACAATGTCGTAATCGCAACGGCGTACTTGCACGGCAGTGGATCGGGTCCGCAGGTGAGCTTCCTTCCCAGCACTGAAACCTCAATTGCCACCACCAATGGCTGGTCGAATCCCTCATCGGCGACAGCGGATAAAAATGGAAATATCTACGTTTCCGATACTGGTCACAACAGGGTGGTTAAGGAAACGCTCTCGGGTGGCACTTACTCGGAGAGCACGGTGACCTCCTCCACGTTAAACGGGCCGCGCCAAGTTGCTGTCGATGGTAGCGGTAATGTTTACATCGCCGATTACAGCAACAATCGCGTGTTGAAAGAAACGCTTTCATCTAGCAGTTACACCGAAACCACATTGAATGTAATGAGCCTGTCCACTCCTGTCGGGATAGACGTCGATGGAAGCGGCAACGTGTATATCATGGACACCGGCAACAGCCGGGTCGTGAAAGAAACGCTGTCCAATGGCGTTTACACTGAGTCCGTGTTGGCGTTAAATGGTCTTAACCGGCCTAATCGCATAGCAGTGGACGGGAGCGGCAACCTTTACATCGCCGATTCCGGCAACAATCGCGTGGTACAAGAACTTCTGTCGGGTGGAGCATACACCCAAGGTGCGGTGTTCTCCTCCCTTTTGGGGAAAACCTTCAATGACCCCCGTGGGGTAGCCGTCGATGGCAACGGCAATGTGTATATTGCTGATAGCAGTAACAACCGGATCGTTAAAGAAGTTCCGTTAGGTGGGACCTATGTGCCCAGCCAGGTGGCAACGGGGTCGTTCTTAAACAATCCTTACGCAGTCGGTGTCGATGGGAATGGGAACGTTTACATTGCGGATTATGGGAGCAACCGCGTACTCAAAGAGGATTTCTCGGATGCCCCAACTCTGACCTTTCCGCAAACTTCCGTAGGCGCGACCAGTAGCGCTCAAACCGTCACTGTGCAGAACATCGGCAACAGCAGCCTCGCTTTCCCGGCGCCCTCCTCTGGAACTAACCCAGCCATCTCGGCCAACTTTTCTTTGGACGGTACAGTTACGGGTGCGTGTCCACAAACATCCGCCGGCCAGTCTGCTGGTTCTCCGCTGGCAGCCGGGTCCGCCTGTGTTTTGGCTGTCTCTTTCACCCCCACCGCCGTTACAACGTATACGGGCAATCTGGTCATCGGCGATACAAACCTCAACGCGTCGGGCGCACTCCAATCGTTCTCGTTGAGCGGTATTGGAATAGCGGCCCCCACGGCACTGGTCTTGACTGCGCCTGCAAGCGCGACCTACGGCAATGCCGTCCAAGTCACGGCTTCGATTACAGACCAGACAACCGGGGGGCCCGCCAGCGGCGGCACCGTCGGCTTCGCAGACCAGAACGGGAGTTTCGGTTCGCAGACAGTGCAAAGCGGCAAGGCAAGCCAGTCCTATCTGGCACCGGCGGCAGGCAGCTATACGCTAACCGGAAACTTCGCTCCGCCGAACAGTACGATGAAGCCGAGCTCTGGGCAGACAACGATCCAGATTACAGCGGCTCCGCTCAATGTGATCGCGAACGGCTCTACACGCGCCTACGGCGCGTCCAATCCGCAATTTGCCGGATCGATTACAGGCGCGGTGAATGGCGATGCGTTCACGGAGGCATTTACCACCTCGGCGACCAGCTCTTCGCCAGTCGCTAGCTACTCGATTGTGCCCTCAGCCTCGGGCGCTAACCTTGCGAGCTACAGTCAGACTATTCAGAACGGCACACTGCAGGTTACCCCAGCCTCGCTGACAGTGACGGCGAACAATGCCAGTCGCACCTATGGCGCGGCCAACCCAACGTTTGCTGGAACGGTAACGGGCGCGGTGAATGGCGACGCGTTCACGGAGAGCTTCAGCACGAGCGCGACCACTGCATCTCAGGTGGCAAGCTACTCCATTGTTCCATCTATCACGGGCGCTGCCGTGTCGAACTATAACCCCACTATCACGAACGGCATCCTTTCAGTGACGCAGGCAGGGCTTGTCGTTTCTGCTAACAATGCGACTCGTACATATGGTTCAGTAAACCCGGCGTTCACAGGCGCGATCACGGGTGCGGTAAACGGAGATACGTTTACCGAATCTTTTACGACGACTGCAACGCAGTCTTCTCCAGTAGCGACATACGCCATTGTTCCCGCGGCAAGTGGGGCTGGCCTCGGCAACTATGCGCCAACAATAACAAATGGCTCGCTGACGGTAGCACCGGCGACACTCACTGTGACTGCGAATAACGCAAGCCGGAGCTACGGAGCCGCAAACCCGGCGTTCACAGGCGCGATCACGGGCGCGGTGAACGGCGACACGTTCACCGAGTCGTTCACAACCTCGGCCACGCCGGCCTCCGGGACCGGAACGTACGCGATCGTGCCGACAGCAGCAGGCGCGAACCTGGGGAACTACACCCAGGCGGCAACCGACGGAACGCTGACGATCAGCCCGGCGACCCTGACGGTAACCGCTACGAACGCAAGCCGGAGCTACGGGGCAGCGAACCCGGCGTTCACAGGCGCGATCACGGGCGCGGTGAACGGCGACACGTTCACCG
>CAXTSA010000110.1:8219-8434 GCA_964246755.1 uncultured Acidobacteriaceae bacterium | reverse complement strand
ATCCAGGCCGATATTTTGCCATCAATCCGCGGTTCCAATTTTTCGCTAAGAATCAATCTGTAGTGGCCATATTCATCAAGAAACAGGATAGAAGTCGTTCTCGCGTCTTGCCTGAGTCGTTATTCACTTACGAAAAAGTGCTAAGCAGTATCGTGGACGACCTTGCGGAGCTTCGATAACTAACATGCGAGCTTTCAACATTCGTGGTGAATCTT
>CAXTSA010000110.1:0-8176 GCA_964246755.1 uncultured Acidobacteriaceae bacterium | reverse complement strand
CATCAGCACCATTAGCAAGAATGTATGATGCATAACAGCAAAAGCGATTAGAGCCTTCGCTCTAAGTCGGCCAGCTTTCTTACCGTCGAGACCTCCTGCGAGGAAGTGTCCTCGTGAGCAAGATGTTATCGCCGGGAAAGCGCGTGGTCTGTTCCGAGTAACAAATGCACCGCTTGCAGTAGCGACCCACACACTGCACCTGCCATCACGCGCGCCCTCTCCGCGCCGGTCTTCTGACGCTCCGGCTCGCCATCGATGAAGATGGTCTGCATTTCCAGCTGTTCGCCTGCTTCGATGTCTGACAGTGAATCACCAATGATCACGCTCCGGCGAAAGTCGATCTCCGGGTGCAGCGCGCGCGCCTGCTCGAATAGGCCGGGCTTCGGCTTGCGGCAGTTGCACATGCCCTTGTCGTGCGGGCAGAAGAAAAAGCCATCAACGTGTGCGCCGTGCGCGCTTACCTCTTTGCTCAGCCGCGCATGCAGGAGCTCAACGTCTTCGATCGTGTACAGGCCAAGCGCTACGCCCCGCTGGTTGCTCACCACGTAGACCGGCAGCCCGGCCTCGTTCAACAGGCGGAGCGCTTCCTCGATCCCCGGCAGGGGGTGGAACAGATCCCACCTCGAAACGTACTCGCCCTCCGGCGCTTTCCGGTTCAGCACGCCGTCGCGGTCTAGGAAAACGGTCTGGATACCGTGGTAACTTTCGCTGCTGCTCACACGGGGTATCATAACGAAAGATCAGGCCAGGCATAGCGAGGAAGCATGACGACGGAGTTGACAGGGGAAGCGGTTTTTACCCGCGCGTTCGACGAGCACCTGAAAGTTATCGACGAGCTCAAGCAGCAGCAGCCTGTGCTGGAGTCGATCGCGCGCGAGATGACCGAGGCGGTCATGGACGGCAACAAGATTCTCTGGTGCGGTAACGGCGGCTCGGCAGCGGACGCGCAGCACCTCGCCGCTGAGTTCGTCGGGCGCTTTCGTCGTGAGCGCAAGCCGCTCGCTTCTGTGGCGCTTACAACCGACACGTCCGTGCTCACCTCGATCGGCAACGATTACGGTTACGACCAGGTGTTCAGCCGGCAGGTGCTTGCTCTCGCCGAGGAAGGTGACATCGTCGTCGGCATCTCGACCTCGGGCAACAGCGCGAACGTCGTTGAAGCATTGCAGGCAGCGAAGCAGTGTGGTGCGTTCACCGTCGCAATGACCGGCGAGGGTGGCGGCAAGATGGCCGGTATGGCCGACGCGACGATCTGTGTGCCGACCAAGAACACGGCGCGCGTGCAGGAAGGGCACATCCTATGCGGCCACATGCTGTGTGACTGGGTCGAGCTGGCCTGGTGCCAGCAAGCGGAAAAGAAAAAGGCCGAGTAGGCGGCATGATCCCAGGCATGGAGAACGACCTGCACGCGATCGTGACGCGCCTCGAAGGGGACTGGCGGGAGACGCGGGTCCTGGTGGTCGGCGATGTCATGCTCGACCGCTATATTTGGGGCGACGTGGAGCGTATTTCGCCGGAGGCGCCGGTGCCCGTGGTGCGGCTTGCGCACCGCAGCGAGCAGCCGGGCGGTGCTGCAAACGTTGCCATGAACATTGCCGGCCTTGGCGCACAGGTGACTCTCTGCGGCTTTGCCGGGCAAGATGAGGACTGTTCGGCGCTCGAGGCCTGTTTGCAAAAAGCGGGCGTCACCTCACAGCTCACCACCATCGCTGGCCACCCCACCACCTCTAAGCTGCGCATTCTCGGCGGCCAGCAGCAGATCCTGCGGCTCGATGTGGAGAAGACCAAGGGCTATCCGCAGCAGGCGTTCGACGACTTAGTTGACGGGATCGGCGCGGCGCTGCCCACCGTGCGTGCCGTGGTGCTGTCAGACTACGCGAAGGGCGTGTTGTCAGAAGAGGTTTGCCGCGCGGTCATTGACGCGGCGCGCGAGCAGGGGGTTCCCGTGCTGGTTGACCCCAAGCATCGCGACTTCAGCCGCTATCGCGGCGCTACCACGATCTGCCCCAATCTGCAGGAACTCTCGGTTGCGACCGGCATTCCGCCGAAGGAGACAGAGCCGCTGCTTGCCGCAGCGGCTGCCATGCTGCCCGCACTCGCGCTCGACTACCTGACCGTCACGCTCAGCGAAAAGGGAATCGCGGTTGTGCGGCCTGACGGTACGCACATCTTCCCGGCGGTCGCGCGCCAGGTGTTCGATGTCTCGGGCGCGGGCGATACGGTGATCGCAACGCTCGCGCTTGCGCTCGCGAGCGGATTGCCGATTGAAGCCGCGGTTTCGCTCGCCAACATCGCGGCGGGCATTGTCGTGAGCAAGGTCGGCACCGTGCCGATCACGCGCAACGAGCTCATCTCAAGCCTGATGCCGGAGATCGAGCTGCGGGCCTCCGAAAAGCTGCTCGAGTTGCCGCAGTTGCAGATGCGCGTCAACGCGTGGCGCTCGAAAGGCGAGCGCGTCGTGTTTACCAATGGCTGCTTCGACCTGCTGCATGTCGGCCACATCACGCTGATGGAAGACGCGCGCCGCCAGGGCGACCGGCTGATCGTCGCGATCAATAGCGACGCGTCGGTAAGCGGATTGAAGGGCCCCACGCGGCCGGTTGTGCCGGAGCGTGATCGAGGCCGCGTGCTTGCCGCGCTCGCCGCGGTCGACGCAGTCATCGTCTTCGGCGAGCCCACGCCGCTGGAGCTGATCACAGCGCTCAAGCCGGACGTCATTGTCAAAGGTGGTGACTACGTGGAAGAAACGGTTGTGGGCGCCAAGGAAGTGCGAAGCTGGGGCGGCGTGGTCAAGATTGTGCCCACCGTCGAGGGTTTCTCGACGACCAAGCTGATCGCGCGCGCCGCGCAGCCGGCACTTCACTAAGTTTTCTCGACTGGGCGGCAGTAGCTGCTCAGGAAAGCTGCTCATGAGCGCCGCCACAGATAGCAAATCCCGCACGAACTGGTCAGGCAATATTACCTTCCAGGCCCAGCGGCTCTATACGCCGCGCTCGGTGGAAGAACTGCAGGAGCTTGTCGCAAGCTCCGAGCGTATCCGCGCGCTCGGCTCGCGGCACTCCTTCAACAGTATCGCTGACACGCGGGGCGAACAGGTTTCGCTCTCATACCTTCGCAGTATGTCGCTCGATGAGGCTTCCTCGACAGTCACCGTGGGCGGCGGCGTGACCTACGCAGAGCTCGCGCCGTTTCTCGACGCGCGCGGTTTCGCGCTGCATAACTTAGCGTCGCTGCCGCACATCACGGTGGCTGGGGCGGTGCAAACCGGCACCCACGGATCCGGTCTGAGGCAGCGCAATCTCTCCTCCGCGGTTCTGGCCATGGAGCTGATCACAGCCCAAGGCGAGCTGATGCACGTGTCTCGCCCGGCACTTGGCGAGCAATTCGACGGCATGGTCGTGGCCCTGGGCGCGCTCGGCATTGCGGCGAGTCTCACGCTTCGGGTTCAGCCTACTTACCTGGTGCGCCAGCAGGTTTACGAGCGCTTGCGGTTCGACGTTTTGAAGGGGAACCTGCGCGAGGTGTTCGCGAGCGGGTATAGCGTGAGCCTGTTCACGCACTGGGTCGACCGCACCGCTTCTCAGGTCTGGGTCAAGAGTCGCGTGGAAACCTGCGACCGGGCGCCGGCAGAGTTCTTCAGCGCGCGTGCAGCGGTTCGCGAGCTGCACCCTCTGCCGCAGCACTCCCCTGAGAACTGCACGCCACAGATGGGCTTGCCTGGGCCGTGGTACGAGCGGCTGCCCCATTTCCGAACCGAGTTTACGCCGAGCAGCGGCAACGAGCTGCAAACGGAGTACTTCGTTCCATTGGACCAGGGGCCTGCAGCAATTGAAGCCGTGGCAGCACTCGGTGAGAGGATCGCACCGCTTCTCTTCGTCTCCGAGCTGCGCGCGATCGCAGCCGACGAGCTCTGGTTGAGCCCGTGTTACCGGCGCGAGTCGCTTGCCCTCCACTTCACCTGGAGACCGGAGTGGACGCGTGTGCGCGAGCTGCTGCCCTTGATTGAAGCCGCGCTCGCGCCTTTCGGTGCGCGCCCGCACTGGGCCAAGCTGTTCACCATGGCGCCGGAGCGCGTGCGGAACCTGTATCCAAGGCTGCCGCAGCTCAGCTCTTTGTCCCACGGATTCGACCCGAGCCGCAAATTTCACAACACCTTTATCGAGCGATACATCTCGCCCTGAACTTTAGGCGATGCTCGCCGGCTCCCGTACGCCGTCGCTCGCGAACATGTGGCGCATCGAGCGCAATGCTTGGCGCGATCGCTCCTCGTTTTCAATCAGTGAGAAGCGCACGTGGCCGTCGCCGTATTCCCCGAAGCCGATGCCGGGCGAGACCGCGACTTTAGCTTGCTTGAGCAGGCGAGTCGAGAACTCGAGCGAGCCGAGCGGCGTACCGGTAATCTCGCCCGCGCGATACGGCTCCGGCACGGGCGCCCAGACGAACATGGTAGCCTTGGGGCTCTGCACCTGCCAGCCCATTTTGTTCAAGCCAGCGACTAAGTAGTCACGGCGTTTGCGATAGGTCTCTGTAATCGCGGCGACACACTCCTGCGGGCCTTCCAGCGCGCAGATGCTGGCGACCTGGATGGGGGTAAACGTGCCGTAGTCACAGTAGCTCTTGAGACGTGCGAGCGCTGCGACGAGCTTAGGGTTGCCGACCATAAAACCGACGCGCCAGCCCGGCATGTTGTAGCTCTTCGAGAGTGTAAAGAACTCGACCGCGATCTCTTTCGCGCCCGGCACTTGGAGGACTGACGGCGCCTGATAGCCGTCGAAGGTGATGTCGGCGTAGGCGAGGTCATGCACCAGATAGATGCCGTGCTCGCGACACAGTGCGACCACGCGCTCCAGAAATCCGAGGTCGACGCACTGCGTCGTGGGGTTCGCCGGGAAGTTCAGGATGAGCATCTTCGGCTTGGGATACATGAGCGGGATGGTCTGCTCGAGTTCGGCCAGGAACGTGTCGGTGTTGTGAATGGCGACAGAGCGGATGCTCGCACCGGCGATCACCGGGCCATAGATGTGGATGGGATAGCTCGGGTTCGGCACGAGCACGACGTCACCCCGGTCGAGCGTCGCCATGCAGAGGTGCGCGATGCCCTCTTTCGAGCCGATGGTCACGATGGCTTCGGTCGCGGGGTCGATGTCAACGTTGTAGCGCCGGCCGTACCAGTTCGCAATGGCCTTGCGCAGGCGCGGGATGCCTTTCGACAGCGAGTAGCGGTGGGTTTCGGGCCGCTGCGCCGCCTCGATCATCTTGTCGACGATATGTTTCGGCGTGGCGCCGTCAGGATTGCCCATGCCGAAATCGATGATGTCTTCGCCGCGTTTGCGGGCTTCGGCTTTCAGCTCGCCGGTAATGTTGAAGACGTATGCCGGCAGGCGGGCGAGGCGTGGGAACTCTTCCAAAACTTACTCCAGATTTCGCAGCTTCGTGCAAATTGTTCCACGTGGAACACTCTTTCCACAGCGTCCCATGCACTGCGCACAGGGTACAGGATTGCATGACTTATTCGGCCACTAACAACGCACGATCTTGTTACTCTCGATACCTTTTGTCGCATTGCGCGTGTCGATGACTAACTGCGACTCAAGCACGATGCGGGCGTAGTCGTACTCGGAGTGGTCGGTCGCGATCAGCACGCAGTCGTATGCGCCAAGGTCGGTGAGCGGTGCGCAGTCGAGATTGAGGTCGTAGTGGCGGCCGTGGCCCACGTGCGCGAAGTACGGGTCGTTGTAGCTGACCTCGGCGCCGCGCACGCGCAGCATTTCGATGATGGGCAATGAGGGCGACTCGCGCAGGTCGTCGATGTCGCGCTTGTACGAGAGCCCGAGCACGAGTACGCGTGAGCCGTTGAGCGCCTTGCGCCGCCGGTTGAGCGCCTCGATGGTCTGGTCGATGACGTAGTACGGCATCGCCTCGTTCACCTCGCCCGCAAGCTCGATGAACTTGGTGCGGAAGTCGAACTGCTTGGCTTTCCACGATAGATAAAAGGGGTCGATCGGGATGCAGTGGCCTCCGAGGCCCGGGCCAGGGTAGAAGGCCTGGAAACCGAAAGGCTTTGTCTTGGCCGCGTCGATCACCTCGAAGAGATCGATCTCCATGCGCTGGCAGAGCTGTTTGAGCTCGTTGACGAGCGCGATATTGACGCAGCGATAGATGTTTTCAAGCAGCTTGGTCATCTCTGCCGCCGCCGGCGAGGAAACCGGCACGGTCGTGTTGAAAATGGTGCCGTAGAGCGCGGCGGCCAACTCGCCGGCGGGCTTGCCGTAGGCGCCGATGACCTTGGGGATGTCGCGGCGCGCGACCGTGTCGTTGCCGGGGTCTTCGCGCTCGGGCGAAAAGGCGACGTAGAAACCCTTGTCGTTGTCGGCATCGCGCGAAGCCTTGAGCCCGTCCGGCGCACCGGCTTCAAGTAGCGGGATCAGGACTTCCTCGGTAGTGCCGGGGTAGGTCGTGCTTTCAAGCACCACAAGTTGGCCGGCGCGCAGATATGGCGCGATGGCTCGCGCGGTCTGCTCGATGAAGCTGAGGTCGGGCTCGTGATGCTCGGAGAGCGGGGTGGGCACGCAGATAATCACCGCATCCATCTCGCGCACGGCAGCAAAATCAGCGGTCGCGCGAAAACCCGAGCGCTGCGCCGCCGCGATCTCAGTGCCGGGGATGCGCACGATGTAGGAGCCGGCGGCGTTGAGTGTTTCGACTTTCGCCGGGTCGATGTCGAAGCCGGTGACAGCGAAGCGCTCTTCAGAGAACAGAAGCGCGAGTGGCAGCCCGACATAGCCCATGCCGACGATGCCGATCCTGGCGGAGCGGCTGCGAATGCGATCGAGGGTAGATGCAGAGGCGGGAAGAGCATGAGCTGCACTGGTGGGGGCCATAAGTGTGTTCATCCATCATACTTTGCGGGCAGCGGCTGCCGCGGCCGAAAGCAGTCGGGGGCAGCGCCGGAAGGCTACACTGAGAGTAGTCATGAGCCATTCTGTCGCGCACCAAACCAACGCCCTTGCTTCCGCCGCTTCCGCGTATTTGCGTTCCGCCATGCACCAGCCGATCCGGTGGCATGAGTGGGGGCCGGAGGCGTTTGCGCTCGCCAAGGCGCAGGACAAGCCAATGCTGCTCGACATCGGCGCGGTGTGGTGTCACTGGTGCCATGTAATGGATCGCGAGTCGTATGAGGATCCGGCGCTGGCCGCGATCGTAAACCGGTCGTTTGTGGCCGTCAAGGTGGATCGAGACGAGCGGCCCGACGTGGATGCGCGCTACCAGGCCGCGGTGCAGGCGATGGCGGGGCAGGGCGGGTGGCCTTTGACCGCGATCCTGACCTCGGACGGGCGGCCTTTTTTTGGCGGAACGTACTTTCCTCCCGACGATCGCTATGGGCGGCCGAGTTTCAAGCGCGTGCTGGAGACGATGGCCGGCGTGTGGAAGGAGCGCCGGGCGGAGCTGGACCGCACGGCCGAGCAGGTGCTTTCAGCAATCGACCGCGGGGAGAGCTTTTCGGGGCGCTCGGGCTCGCTCGGGCCGGGGATTGTGGATGCGCTGGTAGGGAGCGCGCTGGCGAACTTCGACAAGGAGCATGGCGGGTTCGGCGGGGCACCGAAGTTTCCTCACCCGGCGGCGCTTGATCTGCTGATCGATGTGTCGGCTCGCACTGGCTCAAAGGACGCGCGGCATGCGGCGATGTCGACACTGGAAGCAATGGCGCGGGGCGGGATGTACGACCAGCTTGGCGGCGGCTTTCACCGCTACTCGGTCGATGAGCGCTGGGTGGTACCGCATTTTGAAAAGATGCTGTACGACAATGCGGGCTTGCTCGCGAACTACGCGCATGCGTTCCAGACCTTCGTGGAGCCGGAGTTTGCTCGGGTGGCGCTGGACATTGTTCGCTGGATGGACTCGACGCTCAGCGATCGCGAGGCGGGCGGATTTTATGCTTCGCAGGACGCGGACATTTCGCTCGACGACGATGGCGATTACTTTACGTGGACGCTGGGCGAGGTCGAGGCGGCGCTTGGGGACAATTCCGAAGAGCTGCTACTGGCCGTCGCGTATTGGAACGTGCGCGAGCAGGGCGATATGCACCACAATTCCGCAAAGTGTGTGCTCCATGTGCAGCGGCCTGTCGCCGAGCTAGCGCGGGCGGCTGGTCTGGAGCCTGAACGAGCCGCGGAGC
>CAXTSA010000109.1:2760-8477 GCA_964246755.1 uncultured Acidobacteriaceae bacterium | reverse complement strand
GTATAGGTATAGCGGTGGTATCCGGTCCTCAAGGTTGAGGTTAGTTCGGCATTGATGCCGTACCGCTCCAGATACACCTGGTAGTAGCCGGGGTGGGCCGACTCGTTCTTGTGGTTGAAAGTCGAGCCGAAATCCGCGGGATTCACATCACCGCTCACTGGGAGTATGGGTATGTTGCAGAGATTCCAATGGCCTTTGTTCGTATGGGCAAAGGCGTAGATCTGGGGATTCTCGTATTCATATCCGGCTCCGCTGCCGAATCTGGTCATCGGGCTTAACTGCACCATGGCGTTGGGCACGGAGGCTCCGGGAAAGACGAGACCGGCCCATACCCGCCACGGCGGCTTGAAACCGATATCCGCCGGATTCGTCAACGGGGCGGTTCCCAAAAATGGGTTGACGTAATCCGTCGGCCGTCTCTGCGCTTCCAGGTGCGAGATTGCAAAAACCGCAAAGAGAATCAAGCAACTGAGATGTTTCTTCATCTATGGCGTCTCTTCCCGATGAAACGGTTGGCCGATTGGTTTCGGTCCTCTTTGGATCATGCTTGTTCCGTCTTCACATTGTAAAGAGGTGTAACGTGCACATCGCGTGTTGCCGCAAAGGAGCCAGGCCGCGCCGCGGCAGAGCGCGAATTCTGGCGACGAGCTCCGGTAGTGAAAAAGGCTTGCCCAGGTAGTCGTCGGCGCCGGCATCGAGCCCATGCACCCGGATGCTCATCGCTGCTGCTCTGACTTCCGTTCTCGCCTTTGCGCAAGGGCCGAGGCCAGTGCTCCGGTGCTGCTTCCGCAGACCACGCTGCCGATCGTGTTACATCATACCATCTCCGCCTCCCGCGCTCATGCCGGCCATGCGGTGCAGGCAAAGACCAGCGCTCCGGTGCGACTCGGCGACGGTTCCGTGTTGCCGGTCGGCTCGAGGGTAACGGGTCACATCGTTCAGGCGGACCGTTTTGTGTTCAACAAGGCACCATACGCGGTGCAGTCGCCGGCCACGCTCGCGGTGCGCTTTGAACGTGTGAACGAATGGGGTAAGACGATACCCTTAGAGGTCACCGTGCGGGCCATGGCCGACCTCTTGGCCAGCTGGAACACGGCCAAGTCGCTCCCAAGCGATATCGATCCGGAGCACACGACGACGCAGGTGGGCGGAGACCAGGTAACGCCGTCGGAAAAAGAGGTACGCGATTCGTCGGGCGATGTGGTGGGCTACATGCACAGCGGTTACCCATACGCGCACCTGCTTCCAAGCCAGGGCTGCGACGAAAGCAGTACCGAGCAGGCTGTCGGTAGCGCTCGACGACCTGGTGCTGACGGCCGAGTTCACGCCGTACCAGGATGTGGCCGTCATGGCGAAGGTCGCCGGGTTTGTAAAGCAGATACGCGTGGACATCGGCGACCACGCGCAGCGGGGCGAACTGCTGGCTACCCTTGAAGTTTCCGAACTGCAGGACGAGTTGGCAAAGGCGCAGGCAGAACTGGCCGCGGCGCGGGCCAACATCCTGACCGCGCAGGCCGCCGCCGGTATCGCGCACCTTTCGTTTGCGCGCATTCCGGATGTTCTTCAGAAGATCCGGGACTCGTGCCGAGATAAGACGTCGACGTAGCGCAAGCGCGCGACCTGGAAGCAAAGGCAGGGCTCGCGAGCGCGGAGTCGAGCCTCGGCGCGGCCGAACAGGCGCAGGGTGAAGCCAGCTCCGAACTGAAACGCGCGCAGGCCATGCTCGCGTACACGACGATTCGCGCGCGCGTTTACAGGAGCCGTAACTAAGCGCTACGCGAACACCGGCTCCATGATCCAGGCCGGAACGGCATCCGAGACGCAGGCCATGCCGATTGTGGAGCTGGCGCAGAACGACCTGCTCCGCCTTAGCTTTCCGGTCCCGGTAAACGAAGTGAGGCAGATCCGCGATAGGCAGCCGATTGAGGTGCGCGTGACGACTCTGAACAAGGTCTTTCCCGGCAGGGTCACGCGCTATGCGGACACACTGCAAACCTCAACCCGCACCATGAAAACAGAGGTTGATGTGCCTAACTCCAAAGACCTCCTGATCCCCGGTATGTATGCGGAAGTTCATCTGCATGTGGCCGCGGTTCAGGGCGCATTGAGCGTACCGCTTGACGCAGTGGAAGGGCTGGGCAGCAGCGCAACGACCGTATATGCGGTGCGGAATGGCAGCATCGTCGTCGTCCCGGTGACTACCGGCGTGCAGACGCCGACGCGGGTCCAGCTACTTTCCAGCCTCGCGGCGGGCGAGATGGTCATCGTCGGACGAAATTTTACACTTGCTGCGGGCCAGGCGGTCAAGACCCGGCCTGCCGGTTACGAATAAGCGCGAATCCAGCTTCAGGAGCACCCTAATTATGTCCGGATTTGCCATCCGGAAACCGTACCTTCTCGTGGTCGTCTGCCTGATCATCACCCTGCTGGGCGTGGTCAGTGTGGCGCGCATGCCGGTAGATATGTTTCCGACGGTCAATATTCCGGTTGTGGCGGTCGCGATCTTCTACTCCGGCATGCCGCCGCAGCAGAACGAAACGAATATCACGTTTCACCTGGAGCGGCAGTTCACGCTCGCCAGCGGCATCGACCACATGGAGTCGCGGTCGCTCTCGGGCGTCAGCCTGATTTAGGTTTACTTTCGTCCAGGAACCGATCCGGACGCGGCCGCCGCGCAGCTCTCAACCCTTGCGATGGCCGACCTGCATGACATGCCGCCCGGCACCTATCCGCCGATCGTGCTGAAGCAGGATGCGTCCAACCTGCCGGTCGCCCTGGTGACGCTGCAGGGCGAGGGCCTGGCAGAGACGCAGCTCAAGGACGTCGCGCAGAACTTTGTGCGCAACCAGCTGGCCGGCGTGCCGGGCGCGTCTGTACCGCAGCCCTTCGGCGGAAGCTGGCGGCAGATGACGATGTACGCCGACCCGTAGAAGCTCGAAGCGGCGTTGACCTCCAACATGAGGACGCGCCAAGCGTGTGGATCGATCCGCACACCGGCAATAATTATTTCCTGACCGTGCAGTACAGGGACGGCCAGATCGAGACGCTCGACAGCGCTTTCAGGCATTGTGCAATCGATGTACGCGTCGTTCCCGAGCTTCGCCATTAGCCTTACGCTTTCGGTCGCGCTGCTTTACCTGATTCTCGTTGCGCGGTTCCGCTCGTGTCTTGATCCGCTCATCATCCTGCTCGCGCTGCTGCCTGGCATCACCGGGTTACCGTCGCCCTGCTGCTCTGGGGCACTACGCTCAATGTCATGTCGCTGATGGGCGTGATCATGCTCTCCGGCTCGTGCTTTCGAACAGCATTCTTATCGTTGAGTTCGCCCATTACCTGCTGCGCGAAGGCCACTCTGTCCGGGAGGCGATCAGCACCTCCTGCCGCATCCGTCTGCATCCCATCCTTATGACATCGCTCGCCACTGTCATCGGCCTGCTGCCGATGGCGCTCAAAATGGGCGAAGGCAGCGAGCAGTACGCGCCGCTGGCGCAGGCGATCATCGGCGGCCTCGCGCTTTCCGTGCTGCTGACTGTGTTTCTAGTGCCGGGGGATTCTTTCCTGCTTACCGCAATCGTTTCCCTTCTGAGCGGTCGTCCTAGGTTTACGTTCCGGCGCTGCGGAGCCGGGGTGTGGCAACGATCGCGCGAAATGGGCCATTTGGTACTTTGAGCAGTTCATACTTCTTCCATAAGGTGGCGAACTTCGGCGATTTTGGGTGCTGACTTCGGTCTTCTAGAACGACTCCTTTGGTGCGAGCGCGGGCGCATCGGATTCGGGACGGGTACCTCGTTTTTCTGAACGGTCGTCCGGGGTTCATAGTAAGCGGGGACGGCAAGCTGGACTTTGCCGTCTACGGCGCCTCTGGCAGCAGCACAACGACGAGCGAACTCAACGTCTTTTTCGGCGCCGGTACCGGCGGCTTTCGGCGTCGACCTTCGCAAACCCGTCCCCGCTCGGTCCCGCACAGTTCATCGTCGAGGACTTCAACCACGACGGCAAGCTGGATCTGCTGATCGGCTATAACGGAAATGGCGGCCTGGAGAGCTCCGGAGACGACCTTTGCCTGGCAGCCGGAAACGGAGATGGAACATTCGGGGCTCCTGTCACCCTCATGGCCCATTTCGGTCCGGTGGCCGTCGGGGATTTGAACCACGATGGCTATCTCGACCTCGTGGGGAGTCGTGATCCCTGTCAGTCCATTATCTCGAAATCCTCGACGGGAGCGTTTATCTACCGGCCTCGGTGACCGTGTACCTGGGCCAGCCCAGAGGCGGCTTCGTCAAGAACGCGACCTACGCGCTGCCCGAGGAGCAGGAAATCTCGACGCGGCCGGTGCTGCTGGGAGATTTCAACGGGGATGGCAACTTCGTCGAGCAGTCCTTCTCCTTCAAGATCGGCACCGGCTTTGACGCCTCGCACATACTCGCCGTCACCGGAGCGCTCGCTGCAGGGCCGGCGACCGCTCCCGCGATCGCTTACGACGCTTTCGCGAACCCCAACCTCCACCCCGGCGTGCTCGCGTTGATCAGCCTGCCTCTCAGCGGGACTTACGGTGAGACCGCCGCCTCCATTTCTCCGGGCGGCACTCTCCCGTTTCTACTTACGCTTGCGAGCCAGAGCGGCTACTCGGGCGTCTTTAACGCCTTTGCCTGCACCGGGCTTCCGCCGGGAGCAAGCTGTACCTTCGCTCAGCCCAGCCTCTCACTCGTACCCGGCGGCGATGCCGATACGGCATTCTCCATCCAGACGAGCCCTGGCACGCCGCTCGGGAACTACACGGTGGCGGTCACGGCAGGTAACGGGGTACTTTTCTCTTCGGTCAACATCGGTCTTGGCGTAGGAGACCTTTCTTTTTCTCTCAACCCAACAACGGTGGTCTTCAACAGCGCCGCGGCTCCGTCCACGATCGCCACGGTGACCTTCGTCGAAGGCAATAACAATGCAGTAACCTTCGCCTGTAATGGGCTGCCCCCTGGGGTTTTGGGCTCCGGCGGAAGTGCTTTCGCAATTGCTCCGCAAACAACCATTTCCGTCGGAGGCGCGGCGCCGCTTCCCGCCGCTGCTGACTACCCGTTCACCATCACCGGGAGTGGCGGCGCAGCCGCGCACACGGGGAACGCCGTTCTGCGGGTTGAGAACTTTTCGGCGACCCTCGATTACACCACCGGGACACTCTCTCCCGGCCAAAGCACCACGTTCGCCGTCGCACTTAGCTCTCACAATCACTTCGCGAATAGCGATATGCAGGTGATCTGCCAATCCGCACTAGTGAACTGCTCGACCAACCCCGCCAGTGCTGTCCTGACCGACGGCGGCAACACGAGCCTCATTCTTACCGTTACTGTTAAGGCGGCCGCTGCATCCCTTTTGCCTTCGCGCGAGCAGCCGCTCTCCCCGTCTCCCAGCCGCATTCTGGCTGCCTTGCTGCTGCCGTTCGGATGGACAATTTCGCGGCGCAGCAAGCGCCTGCTTCTTGCGGCCTGCGGGCTAATGATTCTGTGCTGCTTCGGCGCATGCGGTGGCACCTCCGCAACCCCCAGCACTCCGCCCAGTAGTCCACCACCCGGGACCGGCACAGGCGGTGGAAGCTCGGCAACCATCGCTGTCCCGGTCTACGGCTCCACGTTGATCAATGCATCCGTTCTCCAGAACAGCGCGGGCGTCCTTACGATCACGCTTATGAATTAAGCTTGCAATCCGGGAAGCATACGACTGAT
>CAXTSA010000109.1:0-2750 GCA_964246755.1 uncultured Acidobacteriaceae bacterium | reverse complement strand
CACCTCATCAATCAACTATGGCGCTCGGTGAACTTGCCCGTCTTGAACTCAATGACGAAGTAGCAGCGCAGGCGAAGATGGCAGAAAAGCAGGTCGAGGTAGAAGGGTTTCGCTGCGCCACTTACTTGTACGGCTTCGCTTTCGCCCTCGTTAACTCCCAACCGTCAGCGCCCTATCAGCCTTCCTCCGCCATGGACCCACACGGTCCTTCTTGCCAATACCACAGATATATCCATGGGAGCTGTAAGCTTCCAACATACCTCCTTGGACGACAAAAAAGGCCCGTTTTTCCGAGCCATTTTCTGGGACAGTCTGGGCTTTTCTGGATGGCTCTGGAAGGGTTTTTGGCGGAGAGACAGGGATTCGTGAATCGCCACTTTCCCAACGCCCCAGAATCGAGCCAAAATGCAGTTTCAGTCAACATCGACGCGGTTTTCTGACAGCCCGAGCATAGCAGATCATCGCGGCTCAAAGTGGCTTGCAGCCCTAAGATTCGGTTTGAACTGGTAGCCATTGTAGCCAGGCTTGCCTTTGGGGAACCGATGCGCAGCGGCCAGCGGGGCGGAGTAGGGTACGTGCATGAGGGTCGTGTGTGTTGCCGATACGCGCGAACGTCACCGTGATCTGGTGATCCCGCCGGGAGACCTGCTGATCCACGCCGGTGACTTCACTCTCCATTCGCGCCGGAAGTCGGTCATCGCTGACTTCAACACCTGGCTTGGGAGCCTGCCTCACAGACATAAGATCATCATCTTCGGCAATCACGAGTTCCTGTTTGAAGCGGAGCCGGGCCGCTGCTCGGACTTGTTCAATGCGGTGGTGCATGTAAATGAGGCAGTCGAGATCGCCGGTTTTAAGCTTTGGGGCTCGCCGGTGACGACCCTTTACGGCGGCGCATTCGGCATGAGCCGAGCCGAGGACAGGCGCAATCTGTATACCAGCGTTCCCGAAGGCACAGACATTCTGATTACGCACGGGCCGCCGCAGGGCATACTCGACGGGGGCCAGGGTTGCTCGGAACTCCGTGAGGCGACCCTGCGTGTGCGCCCAAAACTGCACGTGTTTGGACACGCCCACAGCGGATATGGCGCACTCCGGCGCGGCGGGACCACCTACGCGAATGCCGCACTCGCAGGCGAGGAGGGCGGCCTTGCCGCAGGACGCGCGCCGATCGTTATCGACCTCTGATTCTCCGCAAAATGCCTCCGGGATCTTGGAGTTTGTGGAATCCTCGCCTCATCGGGTTTTCTCGACGTTGCCGGACCGAGCAGGAGTCGGTCTTCGAAGAGACTTCATTCAGGAGCAACGACGCAGGGTTGTGATGGGCATTCCCTCGCAAGAGGTGCGCGCGTGTACGGGCGCAGCCGCTTTTCACACGCGCCAAACGCGGCAAAGTTGGCTCGCGCCTCAGTGAGGCTCAGGTCGTGATTGGAGCCGCTGCGCACCTCATCCGCATCGTGGTCGTCTTGCCCGTCGTCTTCCCAGTAGCAGACCGGACAGATGTCGTAGCCATCGCGCTCAGGCAGGGTCACGCATCGGCAGCACGGGCAGGCGTAGCGCACCCCCGGCTCGGGCCGGATATACAGATGCCGCCGCCCGCGCCGATCGACATACATCCCGGAGCGAGCAGCGGGTTGAGGAGCGGCGGCCATCCTTTCGCGGCGGATACGCTTACGCTCCGCCAACCTCACTTGGGAGCGTGCCGCAATCTCCGGCGTGACTGGCACCGTGTGATGCACCTGCTTGGCCGTGTATTCCTCGGTCAGGCGCGTCAGGTTGCGAATGGCGATTTGCTCCGCAGCTGTTGTCTCCGGCTGCTCGGTTAGGCGGCGCAGCACCTCAACGCAGGCCTCGTGCTCTCGATTGCCTGCTATCTCCATCGGCATATTGACTGCATCCAGGCAAAGATGCGCGCTTCGACCTCGGGCGCGAGCCGCGTCTGGCCACCGTCAGATAGGTCGGTCATAATGCCTTCCCTTTATATCTTCACCCAACCCTGGCCCGGACGCTCGGTCTCGACGAGACACGCCTCGTAGATTCCCCCTGAATTCGTGCTTGCCGTAAACCTTATTTCGTCCGCTAATAACGAGGCACGCGCATAGGCGTCTGCAAACTTGTCGTCGGCCCAGAGCTCCGCCTCGATCCGCAAAGCCTGATCCGGTGCTCGAGTGAAATCCTCCCCACCTGCTAAGCGGTACCGGTATTCAAGGCGAGCTGACAGCATGGTGGCCGCCGCGAGGCCCAGGGCATGAGCCTTAGCGGTTATGACCCTGGTCAGATTGATTTCTCGATCGTCACGGCTCGCCTTCGAATTTTCACGCAGGCGCAGCCTCGCGTGCGCCAGCTCCAGTGCGGCCACCTCCAACAACGCTTCCACTCGGCTCATCGGTGTGCCTCTTTTACTTGCACTTACCGTCTCGCCTGACAAATGGGGAACTGGGGGCGCGTATTTATGCGACTTTCATTGAGAGCACGGAGAGCAGGCGCTTACCACGTCACCGGTTACGGCTCTTGACTGCAAGCAGACGCTAAACTGCTCACCAATCACCAACCCTCACCGAGCCGAGCCTCGATATCGCGCCTGGAAAGCACCTCCGTGCATGTGTTCCAGCCCTTTTGCCACGCTCGTTCCTCCGGGGACATAGAAACCCCTGTTGCCGTATTGCCCCATCGCACGTCGAAGGCGTTGGCGCGCTGACGCCCGGCTGCGAACTTGCGTAGTTCAAGGTCAAACCCCTGCTCATCGTCGA
>CAXTSA010000108.1:0-8524 GCA_964246755.1 uncultured Acidobacteriaceae bacterium | reverse complement strand
ATTCCATAATGACGTCGCCGCCCCGGCCGCCATCGCCGCCCGAGGGACCGCCCTTGGGAACGAACTTTTCCCGACGGAAGGCCATGCAGCCGTTACCGCCGTCACCTGCTTTGACACGAATTCGGGTCTCATCGATAAACATTTTGTAGTTCCAGTGTAGCGAATCGGCTATGCTCAGGGCACTTATCCGTATTTGAGTTTGAGTAGGTTCAGTTTGCCGACGCGGGGAGCATCGCGCCATTGCCATGTAGCGATGGTTGCTGCCCTGCCGTGAGTACCTTGCTGTGCTTTTTCTCCGGGCTGCGTTCCGGGAGCTCGCGTTTGAAGAATGATTGGACGACTATTTCACGCGTTTCTGCGAGGCTTGCGCTTTGCGCACTCGCGCTGCCGATGATTGCGCGCGCTCAGGCGCCGGATCGCGGCGCTATCGAAGGCACTCTGCTGGACCCAGGCGGCAGGCCAGTGGCCGGAGCGACGCTGTCGCTCACTGACCCTGCAACTGGGGCGACACTGACGGGCGCTTCAAATGAGCGTGGGCTGTTTGAGTTTCCGTCGCTCGCGCCCGCGACGTACGAGCTGAGTGCCAGTGCTCCGTCGTTTGCGACCTGGCAGGCGAACGCCGTGGTGACTGTGGGGACGGTGACGACGCTGCGCGCGACCTTACCGCTGGGGTCGACCAAGGAGGTGGTGCGGGTGGCCGACGTTCGGCCGGTGATCGATACCTCGACGGTTGCGATCAGCACCACGCTCGATTCGGCCGCGGTACATGATTTGCCGACGGGCAGCCGCCGCTGGTCGGACTTTGCGCTGCTGACGCCGGGGGTTACGCCGGATGCGAGCGCGGATGGACTGCTGTCGTTTCGGGGCATTGGGGCGCTGCTGAATAACAACACGGTGGATGGCGCGGATAACAACCAGGCCTTTTTCTCAGAGGAACGCGGGCGCACGACCGTGGCTTACTCGAACTCCGAGGCCGCCGTGGAGGAGTTCCAGGTAAACACCTCGAACTATGGCGCGCAGTATGGGCGAGCAGCAGGTGGGGTGATCAACACGGTGACACGCAGCGGCGGGAACAAGCTGCATGGGCAGCTGTTTTTTTACGACCGCAATAGCGCCTGGGCGGCTACCAATGCGTTTGCGACCACTACAGCGGTCGCGGTCGGCGCGAGCGATTCGGCTACGACGAGCGCCGTGCGGCTGCGGAACACACTGACCCAGGGCGGGGCTTCGCTTGGCGGCCCTATTTTGCGGGATAAGCTGTTCGGCATCTTTACGTATGACCGCTATCACCGGGACTTTCCCGGGGTAGCTCGCGCCAGCAACGCGGCCAAGTTATTCGGGACACCGACGCAGCAATCGGTCCAGACGCTTGCCGGGCGACTGGGTGTGCTGCCGGCGCAGGCGTTGCAGGAGTACAACAGCGTGCTCACCGGACTTGCTTCGCTGCTTGGGGATGTGTCTCGCACAGCTGACGAAACCATTTATTTCCCGAAGGTGGACTGGCAGGTAAGCGATCGCAGCCATGTCACCCTCCAGTGGAACGACATGCGCTGGAACTCGCCGAACGGCGTGCAGACCTCGCCCACGGCTACGTACGGAAGCAATTCGTTCGGTAATTCTGTGACCAGTAACGACGTCATCATTGGCCGGTGGGCGTATTTTCTTTCGCCGAACCTGCTGAATGAGATGACGTTTCAGTATGGGCGCGATCTTGAAACGGAGACGAGCAATCCGCCGGCCCCGTTTGAGGCGACACTGGCGAACAACATCTATGGTCGCCCTCCGCAGGTGTACATCGAGAGCTACGGCTTCCGCTTCGGCAACCCTCCGGTGCTGAATCGCGCCGCTTACCCGGATGAGCGTCGCTATGAACTGACCGACGGGCTGACGAATGTGCGGGGGCGGCACACGTTGAAAGTGGGCTACTCGGTTGATTTCGTGAATGATTACAGCGATGCGCTCTACAACGCGAACGGTACGTATGTGTACAGCAACGTAATGAACTTCGCTACGGATTACCTGTCGCCGAACCACTGCGATAATTCCACGACGAACGTCGGCGTGCTTCCCTGCTACACGTACTACACGCAGAGCTTTGGCCCGACGACGTTTCAGTTTCAATCGGCCGACTACGCCGGCTTTTTCTCAGACGAGTGGAAGGCGACGCCGCGTCTCACGCTTTCACTGGGCCTGCGCTACGAGTATGAGCAGCTTCCGAATACGAATGCGTCGCTGGTGAACGCCGAGATACCGGAGACGGCGCGGCTGCCCCATGACAGAAACAACTTTGGCCCGCGAGTCGGGCTGGCTTGGGACCCGACCGGGGCCGGTCATACAGTGTTGCGCGGCGGCTACGGCGTGTACTACGGTCGCATTATCAACTCCACGGCATTTTCCGCGCTGACGCAGACAGGCGGAGCGAACGCGCAGCGCTCTTACTACTTCAAGCCGCTCGATACCGGGACGCCGCCGTTCCCTTTCGTGTTTTCCGGCACGCCTTACTTGTCGGTCGCGCCTGCGGCGGTTTACTTCGATCCTCATTTCCAGAATCCGGAGATCGAACAGGCAGAGGTTTCGCTGGAGCAGAAGGTGAATCGGGATACGACCGTGACGCTTGCGGGGATGTTCTCTGGAGGGCGTGAACTGCCGGACTATATCGATACGAATATCGATCTAGGCTCCGCGCAAAGCCTTACGTATTCGGTTGTCGACCCGCTGCACCAAGGGCCGCTGCCGTCGGCTTACACTACGCGTTTTTATACGACTCGGCTGAACCCTAATTACGGGCAGATTACACGCATCTTTTCCGAGACGAACTCGAAGTATGCCGCGGGAGTGGTGCGGGTGGATCATAACCTGGCGCGCTCGGTTGACCTGCACGCGTCATTCACTTACGCGCATACGTCGGACTGGAACCAGAACGCGACCGCCTTCACCGACACGAACGACGTGCTGGATCCGGCGGAGCTTGGCCTAGAGTACGGCAATTCAAACTTCGATATTCGACGGCGGCTTACGGGCGGCCTGTTGCTGAAGACCCCGTGGCGCGTGCATGGATGGCTGGGCGGCGCGACGAATGGATGGGAGCTGGCACCGACCGCGGAGGTGCGGGATGGGCTGCCCTACTCGATGCAAACCTCAGGGTCTGTGCCGGCAGTGCGATATGTCGACACGGTCAATCGCAAGGAGGTTCTCAGCGGGCTTGGCGCATCGATCAATGGCTCAGGCGGCGCGAACCGGATCGCCGAAGTCGGTCGCAACACGTTTCGCTATCCGGGCGTCATCAATGCCAATCTGCGCATTTCCAAGCGTACGCAGATTACGCCGCGGGTGACGCTCGAACTGCTGGGGGAGAGCTTTAATCTGATGAACCACCAGAACATTACGAGCATCGACACGACCGGCTACTCCATCTCCAACTCGAGCAGCGTAGGCGGGCTTTCAAAGTTGACGTGGCAGAGTGGGACCAAGGCGGGGTCTTCCGAGTTTGGAACGCCGCTGAACGCGAATAACACGAATTTGTACCAGGACCGGCAGATTCAGGTGTCGACGCGGCTGCATTTCTAGCAGACCCGTCGGCGCGCCTTTCATCTTCACTTCACGACCGTGTGGCAGGCTGTTCACAGTTCGAAACGATCGGCAGACCCGCAAAACGCCTATGTAACAATGGCGCGAGAAACGTGCGGGCTGCGATTTCCTAAGACTTGAAGGAGCGCCACATGTCACACCGCCTTACCTTTCCTGGGGTTGCGAGTACGGGGATTGCGAGTACCCTCGCGCTTGCCCTCGTCACCGCGCCCGCTGCGCTTGCCCAGACCGCAGTCGATGGGGCTATCGGGGGCACCGTCACCGATGCGTCCGGGGCAGTGGTCGGCAATGCCACAGTGCTGGTGCACAACAATGGCACGAACGCGGAACAAACGTTGACGGCTGACGGCTCAGGGTTTTTTCGCGCGGTCCACCTCGAATCCGGGACCTACAATGTCACGATCACGGCACCGAGCTTCGAGAGCTACCGCTCGGTAAACGTGGTGGTGCAGGTAGGCGCGTTTACCACGGTGGATGCTCATTTGACAGTTGGCTCGAGCGCGGAAACGGTCGAGGTCAAGGATCAGGCTCCGCTGATTAATACGGTTTCGGCGGACTTCGCGGGAGTAGTGCCCCAGGAAACGATCCACGATCTGCCGGAAAACAACTATCGCTGGTCGGCGTTCGCGCTGCTGACTCCCGGCGTCGTGAACGATACGAGCGGGTATGGCCTGCTGAGTTTTCGCGGCCAGAGCACGCTGCTGAACAACGTTACGATCGATGGCACGGACGATAACCAGGCGTTTTTCTCGGAGGAGCGGGGACGGACACGCGCCGGATATTCGACGATCAAGGAATCGGTGCAGGAGTTCCAGGTCAATACGTCGAATTACTCGGTCGAGTACGGGCGCTCGGCTGGGGGCATCGTCAACTCGGTGACCAAGAGCGGCAGCAACGCTTTTCATGGCCAGGGTTACCTGTTTCTTCGAGACAGCGCCTGGGCCGCGGCCAACCCTACGGTGTTTCACCCGGTGCAGACGCCCACTGGATTCGTGTCCGAGCTGTTTAAGCCGACGGACATCCGCCGGCAGTACGGGTTTACGGTGGGCGGACCATTCATCAAGGACCGGCTCTTTTTCTTTGTCGCGGGGGATCGCTTTTTTCATGACTTCCCTGCCGCGGCGACGATTACGAGCGCGAGCGCGAACAGCAATTTTTACAACGCTCCGGATGCGACGCTGCCGACTGGACAGCGGTGCGGAGGGACGGGGGCGGCCGCGGTGACGCGCTACCAGGACCAGCAGGTATGCCAGGTCGCTACGAATACGGGGCTACCGTATGGGGGCGCCGGCACGAGTGCGGTGGGCGTTTACAACTCCGGGATCGCCGGGCTGACGAGTTTGCTGGGCACGGTGCCGCGTGTGGGCGACCAGACCCTCTGGTTCCCGAAGATCGACTGGCAGGTCAATGGAAGAAATCACGCTTCGTTCGAGGCAAACCGCCTGCGCTGGACTTCGCCCGCGGGCATCCAGACCGCGCCCGCTGTTGCCGACGGCACGGCAAGTTTCGGCAATGATTACGTCCGCGACAACTGGCTGGTGAGCCGGCTCGATACTGCGATTACGCCTGCGCTGAGCAATGAGATTCGCTACATGTATGGCCGGGACTTCGAGTTTGAAACGAACCAGACCCCGACGGCCTATGAGCAGGGCAATCTACTAAACACCAGCCGTGGGTACACCAACCCGCAAGGCCTGCCGCCGAACGTGAACCTGAGCGGCTTTTTCGCGTTTGGCACACCGCTGTTCCTGAACCGCGGAGCCTACCCGGATGAGCGTCGCTGGCAGATCGCCGACACCGTGGACTGGCAGCGCGGCAACCACGACCTGAAGTTTGGGGTGGACTATATCCACACGAACGACCTGCTCTCCAACCTTTATGACCAGTACGGTGGGTACTCCTACTCGGGCGCCACGCCGCTGGGCAACTACGTATCGGACCTGTACCTGGCCAGCCAGGGCCAATCGTCGCAGCATTACACGAACTACACGCAAGGCGCCGGGCTCGCGGGGCTTGAGTTCACGACGGGCGACTACGGCCTTTTTCTGCAGGACCAGTGGAAAGCCTCGCGCCGCCTGAGCCTGACGGTGGGCCTGCGCTGGGAGTATGAGCAGTTGCCGGACCCGATTATCCCCAACCCGGCCCTGCCGCAGACGAGTCAACTGCCGAGCAATAAGCTTAATATCGCTCCCCGGGTGGGCTTTGCCTATGATGTGGTCGGCAACGGCAAGACCATCCTGCGCGGCGGCTACGGGATGTTTTTCGCTCGCGCCATCAACTCCACCGTTTACCAGGCACTGATCGGCACGGGAGCCGCCGGTGCGCAGACCAATCCGCAGTTTCTTCCGGGCCAGACGTGCGCTCCGAGCTTTCCGCAGGTGGTTGCGCCGGCGGACCAAGCCCGGTGCTTGGGCGGGGCGAGCGGCAACGCTACGGCCACGTATCTTGACCCCAACTTCAACGTGCCGGAGATTCATCAGGCTGACCTGACGGTCGAGCAGCAGATCGGGAATAACGATTCGTTCAGCGTTTCATGGCTGGGCTCCTATGGGCGCCGCCTGCCGGACTTCGTCGACACGAACCTGCCCGCGCCAACTCCCGTCAGCTTTACGGTGAATGACCCCAGCCACCTGTCGCCCTTGCCGAACGGTTACACGTTTACGGCCAATGCCTTTCTTGGCGCGCGGCCGGTCCGGGGTTTCAGCAGCATCACCGACATCTTTAGCGGCGTCACCTCGAATTACGAGGCGGCGGTATGGCAGTACGGGCATCGGTTCTCGCACTTCCTGAGCGCGAACGCGAACTATACATGGTCGCATGCGATGGATTACGGCGTGAACAACACTACCGGCGCCAGTTCGACCGCGCTGCTGGACCCCACGAATATTCGCCTGGATTATGGCAATTCGCTTGAGAATGTGCCGAGTCGCATGGTGCTCTATGCGGTGGCGGACCTGCCGTACCATGTGCGGGGCCCGCTCGGGTACCTGCTGAACGATTACTCGGTTTCGCCCGACTTCCAGGCGCAGACCGGTCTGCCCTACTCGCTCGGCATTAATGGCGCGCCTTCGAACCTGACCGTGGTTCCGGGTCAGGCGGTGCAGTCGCTGATCAATACGGGCTCATTCAACGGCTCCGGTGGAGCGGACCGCGTCCCGGGCATCACCCGGAACTCCTACAAGCAGCCCCGTATTAATACGCTCGACTTGCGTCTGTCCAAGCGGGTGGTCGTTCGCGAGCAGTACCGGCTTGAGTTTATCGGCGAAGCGTTCAACCTTGCGAACCATCCTAACGTCACGTCGGTCGGCACTTCTGCTTACACGGTCAGCAATAGCACAACGCGGGCAGGTACGGCGACCGTCGGCAACGGGAATACGCTGATTCCGTATACGTCGACGCCGTTCGGCGCGGTCACGGCGGTGAACAACAGCAACTTTGCCTATAGTCAGCGGCAGCTACAATTGGCGGTTCGGTTCCAGTTCTGAGGTTCGACTGCAGGGTTGGCGGCCTGCGCTTGTGCGTAGGCCGTTTTGTTTGCAGCGATAAAATGATTGATGCGATGGGACTTGTGGAGCGGTATGACGTTGCGGTGGTGGGTGCGGGGCACGCGGGGTGCGAGGCTGCGGTGGCTGCGGCGCGGATGGGACTGCGAACGGCGCTGTTCACGCTCGACCTCGACTTGATTGCGCAGATGAGCTGCAATCCGGCGGTGGGCGGGGTGGCCAAAGGGCACCTGGTGCGTGAGATCGACGCGCTGGGCGGGGTGATGGGCGCGGACTCGGGTGGAATCCAGTTCCGGCTGCTGAATAGCTCGCGTGGGCCGGCGGTGTGGAGTCCTCGGGCGCAGTGCGACAAGGCGCTGTACCGGGTGGCGATGCGGCGGGTGCTGGAGCGGGAGTCGAACCTCGACATCAAGCAGGCTGAGGTGGCGGGGTTTGTGTTTGCGCATGCCGATGGCGTGGAGCTTGCGCCGGGGACGCAGCCGGCGGACGGGGCGCGGATGGTCGGGTTGCGGTTACGGGATGGGCGGATGGTGCGGGCGCACGCGACTGTGATTACGACGGGCACGTTTTTGAACGGGCTGATTCACTGCGGGGAGCGGCAGTATGCGGCTGGGCGCTCGGGGGAGCCTGCTTCGGTGTTGCTGGGCGAAGCGTTGAAAGCATTGGGGTTGCGGTCGGCGCGGCTGAAGACCGGGACTCCGCCGCGGCTGGATGGGCGGACGATCGACTGGTCGCGGTTTGAAGAGCAGCCTGGGGATGCGGAGCCTACCGCGTTTTCATTCAGGACGACGGCGCTGCCATTGCGGCAGATTTCGTGCTTTATCGCGCATACGACGCCGCGGACGCTGGAGATTATCCGGGAGAATGTGCATCGGTCGCCGATGTACTCGGGGGCGATCGAGGCGATCGGGCCGCGGTACTGCCCTTCGATTGAGGATAAGGTCGTGCGGTTTCCGGACAAGAGCTCGCACCAGTTTTTCCTTGAGCCGGAAGGACTTACGACCGATGAGGTGTATGTGAATGGCATGTCGACGTCGTTGCCGGAGGAGGTGCAGCGGGAGATTGTTGCTTCGATTCCGGGGCTCGAGACGGCGCGGATGCTGCGGCCGGGATACGCGATCGAGTATGACTCGATCGAACCGACGGAGCTGGATCGGTCGCTGAAGGTAAAGCGGTTTGAGGGATTGTATTTGGCGGGGCAGATCAATGGGACGAGTGGGTATGAAGAGGCGGCTTGCCAGGGGCTGATGGCGGGGATAAACGCGGCGCTGGCGGCGCGGTGGTGCAGGCAGGTTATTGAGCAGGAGGAGCTTACGTCGGAGGCGTCAGGACCTGGCACGAAGTGGCCGCCAGCCGCGCAGGCGGTTTTTCACCTGGATCGGACCGAGGCGTATACGGCGATTCTGATCGATGATTTGATTTCGAAGGGGACG
>CAXTSA010000107.1:0-8645 GCA_964246755.1 uncultured Acidobacteriaceae bacterium | reverse complement strand
GCTGGTCACCTAGCTCAGACCTCTAGGATGACCGGCATGATAAGCGGCCGCCGAGACGTGTGCTTCTGGATAAAACGTTTGAGGTCGATCCGGATTTTCTCTTTCATGACGCCGGGGTCCGCCTTTTCCTCGGCGCTCGAGGAATCGAGGGTCTGGGTGATGACGTTTCTCGCCTCGCCGAGGATGGCGGCGTCGGCGCCTACGAAGCCTCGTGTAACGACCTCGGGGGCTCGCTCGACTTTGCCGGTGAGTTTGTTGATCGTCAGGATAGGCAGGACGATGCCGTCTTCGCTCAGGTTGCGGCGATCGCGGATGACCAGGTCGCCTACGACGTCGGCGGTTGAGCCGGAATCGATGCAAACGCGGCCTGCCGTTACCTTGCCGGCTTTGCGGGCCTTGGTCCGGGTGAGCTCGAGGATATCGCCGTCTTCGATAAGGATCGCTTCGCCGATGACGCCGGTTGATTTCGCGAGCTCGGTGTGTTTCTTCAGATGGCGGAAATCACCGTGGACGGGGATGAAGAACTTGGGGCGGAGGAGATTGATGAGCAGGCGCTGCTCTTCCTGCGAAGCGTGACCGGAAACGTGGATCAAGCCCATGGTGATCGATGACGCGGTAGATGGATTTCTCGTTGCCGGGAATGACGCGGGAGCTTAGCAGCACCGTGTCGCCGGGGGAGATGCGGGCGTGTTTGTGGTTGTCGACTGCCGCGCGCGAAAGGGCGGACATGGGCTCGCCCTGGGTGCCGGAGATCAGCACCATGACGTTCTCAGGGGCGTGATCGCCTATCTGGCCGGGGTGGATCGTTAGGCCCGGCGGCAGGTTCAGGTAGCCGAGATCCTGCGCGATTTCGCTGGACTCCATCATGGAGCGTCCGACGATGGCGACCTTGCGGCCGTGCTTATGGGCCAGGTCTAGCGCTATCTGGATGCGGTAGATAGAACTCGAAAAGCACGAGAAAAACAGCTTCTTCTTCGTGCGCTGGAAAACCTCGTCGAGGCGCGGCTTTACGGCCCACTCGCTAGGGGTGTAACCGGGACGGTCCACATTGGTTGAGTCCTGGAGCAGGGCGAGAACGCCCTTTTGCCCGTACTCGGCGAATTTGTGAAGGTCGAAGGCCTTGCCGTCTGGCGGCGAGAGGTCGATCTTGAAGTCGCCGGTGTGGACGATGACGCCGACCGGGGTTTCAATCGCAAGCGCTACGCAGTCGACCAGCGAGTGCGTGACGCGGATGGGTTCGACCGTGAACGGGCCGATCGAGAACTTATTGTTGGGTGCGATCTCAATCAACTCGGTCTGGTCGAGCATTTTGTGCTCTTCAAGCTTGCCCTCAACGTAGGCAAGCGTGAACTCGGTCCCGTAGACCGGGACATTGATCTCGGAGAGGATCCACGGAAGGCCGCCGATGTGGTCTTCGTGGCCGTGCGTGAGCAGGATACCCCGCACCATGGACTTGTTTTCAATGAGATAGGAGATGTCGGGGACGACGATGTCGACGCCAAGGAGTTCGGATTCGGGAAACATGAGTCCGGCGTCGATGACCAGGATGTCGTCTTTGTAGCGGACGGCCATGCAGTTCATGCCGAACTCGCCAAGGCCGCCTAGAGGGATTAGTTTTACGTTTTCTTCTGCCATCTGAATCTTTAATGCTAGCACCACCTGCGGTGGGACCGGCGCGGCATTGGCCGTGAGGCAACAGGCGGCTCTCTATGGCTCTCTATAATGACGACACAGAGCGAGGTTCCCCATGGCGACGGCGACGCTGATTCCCATCAATGCGTACCTGACGACCGGCTACGAACGCGATGTGGAGTTCGTGGACGGTGAACTGAAGGAGCGTCCAGTGGTACTTTCCGTGCACGGTCTGCTCCAGGGACTATTGATGCAGTGGTTCCTGAACCATGCCGAGAACTGGGGGATCAAGGCGGCGGTCGAGGTGCGAACCAGGGTGTCGCCGACGCGGGTTCGTTTGCCCGACGTGGTGGTGGGCCCGAGGCGGCATTGGCCGCAGGTGCTGGTGGAACCGCCGCTGCTGGTCATCGAAATCCTTTCGCCGAGCGATACATTCGGACACATTGAAGAAGTGATCGCCGATTACCGGAAGATGGGCGTGCCGAGCATCTGGGTGATCCATCCTTCAAGCCGTTCCGGGTGGATATGTGACACCGATCCGTGGCTCCCGGCGCGGCGGATGCAGGTGAAGGGCAGCCCGGTCCACATCGATCTCGATGCGTTGTTCGCCCTGCTGGATCGAAGCGACGGGGAGTAGAGGCGCCCAGGGGCGAATCCTGGTATCGAATACATATGCAGGTTCCTATCGATAGCTGGCCGAAGGCGGCGGACCGGATGCTGGAGATTGCAGGGCTGCTGCTGGCGGCCTCGCACGTGGTGTTTCTGGTGCTCATCGTGCTGTGGTTCGCGTTGCGCAAACCGGGCAGTCTGCGGCTGTTCGGAGCGCGGCTTCGTGCGGCTTCTCGCGGCAGGCCGATGCCGCTTGAGGTGCCGGGTCCGTTATACGAGACGCGGGTTTACGCGGCGACCGGGCCGGACTTGCCGCCCAGGGGCAGCGTGGAAAGAAAAGCGATGATCAGCAGGATGGCGGCGAGGAAGAACGGCGATCCGGGCAGGTGAATGACCGCGTGCCGGCCGATGGACTTCGAAAATACGTAGGTAAAGATACCTGGGCCGATAAGCCCGGAGATGCCGCGAAGGCTGTGAATAGCGCCCTGTAACTGTCCCTGCTCGTTTGCGGCCGCGCCACGGGTCATCATGCTCTGCGCGGCCGGCCATACGAAAGCCATGCCGTTCATCAGCGGAATACCCAGCCAGAGCAGCAGGCCTGTTTTCGACAGGCCGAACATAGTGAAGCCCACGACCCCGAGCAGCAGCCCCAGCAGGATAGACCCGCGCTCGCCCGCGGCCTTGACCATGCGCTTGACCAGAACGCCCCCGTACAGGCCGGAGAAAAGGCCGACCACGCCAAGCGAGATGCCGACGGTACGGTCGGTCCAGCCGAAGCGGTAATCGGCGTACAGCACGTACACGTTCATGAGTGACTGCTGGGCAATATAGGCGAGCAGCAGGATGGCCGAGAGCGAGAGCAGCAGGCGCGAACGGGAAAGCATCCGCAGCGAGCCGACCGGGTTGGCGCGACGCCAGGAGAATGGGCTGCGGTTCTCCCCCTTGAGCGATTCGGGCAGGACGAGCAGACCGTAGAGGCCGTTGAGCAGACTTAAGCCGGCAGAGACCCAGAAAGGCAGGCGCGGGCTGACGCTGCCAAGCAGGCCGCCGATCGCCGGGCCCAGCACAAACCCCATCGCGAAGGCCGCGCTCAGAAGGCCGTAGGCGCCGGCGCGCTTTTCAGGCGGGGTAACGTCGGCAATGTAGGCCTGAGCCGTCGGAATGCTCGAGGTGGTAAAGCCGGAAACGATGCGCCCCAGCAGCAGCCAGCCGACGGTCGGCGCCCAGGCCATCAGCAGGTAGTCGAAACCGAGGCCGAAGTTCGAGAGCAGCACGACTGGCCGGCGTCCCCAGCGGTCAGAGAGCGAGCCGATAACGGGCGAGAAAACAAATTGTATGCCGGCGAAAACCGTTGCGAAGACGCCGATCATCTGCGCGGCTTGCGAGGGAGAACCGTGCATGAGGGTCTGGACGAGACGCGGCAGCACGGGCGCGATCATGCCGAGCGCGAGCATGTCGAGCGCGACGGTAAAGAAGATAAACTGGGGGGCGGGGCGGCGTGGGCGGGGGGGCGCATCGGTGCCACGCGCGGCCGCGCGGCCGGCCTGGTCGTCAGACTGCCTGATGGCTTGGTCGGCGAGTTCAGGCTCGGCGCCGGAGAGTTTCGCTTGCGGTTTGTCTGCGCTGTTCTCTGGTTCGCTCGGTATCTTGCTCGACATCTTGGGCTTGAGTTTACTGGAAGGGTCGGACCGGCGCTTCGCGGGCATAGCGAGAGTTTTGGACTACGATCGCATCATGACAGACAGCGACCATAGGGCAGATCCACTGGAAACCTCGAACCCCTTGGGACTTTTCGAGCGATGGCTGCGGGAGGCCGCGGCAAGCGAGCCCAACGACCCGAACGCGGCGGCGCTTGCAACGGCTACTGGTGATGGAAGCCCAAGCGTGCGCATGGTGCTGGTCAAGCGCACGGACGATCGCGGGTTCTGCTTTTTCTCGAACGCGGAAAGCCGGAAAGGCGGCGAGCTTGCCCGCAACCCTCAGGCGGCGCTGTGCTTTCACTGGAAGACGCTGCGGCGCCAGGTGAGGGTCGCGGGGCCTGTAACGCCGCTGGGGAGTAGCGAAGTGGACGAGTACTTCCATAGCCGGTCGCGGGGTAGCCAGATCGGCGCGGCTGTGTCGCAGCAGAGCCGCCCGCTCGCGAGCCGGGAGGTGTTGGAGCAGCAGGTGAGGCGGTTCGCAGAGGAGCATGCGGGCGAGATCCCGCGGCCTGAATACTGGCGCGGCTACTGTGTGCGGGCCGAGCGCATGGAGTTCTGGATGGATGGACCGGACCGTCTGCACGACCGGATGCTGTTTCGCAGGGCCGGGGATGGATGGGAGCGTATGCGGCTGTATCCGTAGGAGGAGGCCTGTGCGTGGTGGCATGTAGGCCGGGAAAAATGTTCCACGTGGAACACTCCCCGAGGTGCGACTATCGCCATCCTGGATAGAGTTAACCTCAATCGAGAGAACGGCTTAGAAGTTTCTCCTGCCGTTGGCACAAGGAAGGGAAGAAGTGTGCCTTGCGGAGTCCCCCCGGCCCGAGAAGGAGGCGGCGCGCCTTAAAGCCGGGCCGGGTTTGTCCCCTCTGTTTCCAGCCCGAGTTCGATAAAAGCTGCTTGGGCCTTTGTTCTGTCGAAAACGCCGTCGCGGGCCAGCTTCGAGAGAGTCGCGGCGACAATCGACTCAGCGTTGACTTCGAAGTGGCGCCGCAGGTGCTCGCGGTTGTCGCTGCGGCCGAAGCCGTCCGTCCCGAGTGTGACGAGGCGCCCGCTGAGCCAGGGGGCGAGCTGGTCGGGGATAGTCTTCATGTAGTCGGTCGCGGCGATGATGGGGCCTTTTGCTTCGCCGAGCGCGGCAAGGAGGTAGGGCTGCTTTTCTGCCGAAGCCGGATGCAGGCGGTTCCAGCGCTCGCATTCAAGGGCGTCGCGGCGCAGCTCGTTCCAACTGGTCACGCTCCACACATCGGCGGCGACCCCGTACTGTTCGGCGAGGATTTCCTGCGCGCGCAGTGCTTCGTTCAGGATGGGGCCGGAGCCGAGGAGTTGTGCAACCGGAGCAGCTTTGCCTTTCTTTGCCGGCGATTTGTCAGAAGCAGGCGCGGGGCGGAACCGGTAGATGCCGCGCACGATGCCGTCCCGCACACCTTCAGGCATGGCGGGCATCGCATAATCCTCGTTGTACATGGTGATGTAGTAGAAGCAGTCTTCCCCCTCGGCATACATGCGGCGGATACCGTCCTCAAGGATGACCGCAAGCTCATACACGTAGGCCGGGTCGTAGCTCAGGCACGTCGGCACAGTCGAGGCGAGCAGGTGGGAGTGGCCGTCCTGGTGCTGAAGGCCCTCGCCCAGCATGGTCGTCCGGCCAGCGGTCCCGCCCATCAGGAAGCCCTTACCGCGCGAGTCGGCGAAGGCCCAGATCATGTCGCCCACGCGCTGGAAGCCGAACATGGAGTAGTACATGTAGAACGGAATCGTCGGTAGATTGTAGTTCGCGTAGGCTGTCCCGGCGGCGGTGAACGAGGCCATGGAGCCAGCCTCGGTGATGCCTTCCTCCAGAATCTGCCCGTCCTGCTCCTCGCGGTAGTAGAGCATCACGTCGGCGTCGTGCGGCTTGTATTTCTGGCCTTCGCTCGCGTAGATGCCGACCTGGCGCACTGCCGATTCAAGCCCGAACGTGCGACCTTCGTCGGGGACGATCGGCACGATGAGCTTGCCGATTTTGGGGTCTTTCATGAGCGAGCGCAGGATGGAAACGAAGCCCATGGTGGTGGAGACTTCGCGGCCTTTGGAGCCGGCGGTCCACTCGGCGAAGAACTCGAGTGTGGGGGCGCCGTCGAATTTGTTTTCGGGCACGGTGCGCGCGGGCAGGTAGCCGCCCAGCGCCTGCCGGCGAGCCTGCATGTACTGGAGCTCGGGTGCGTCGGCGCCGGGCTTGTAGGGCTTTGCGTCTTTCGCTTGCTCCTCCGAAAGCGGCAGGTCGATCTGTTTTACGAAAGCGACCAGCGCGTCGTCGGTGAGCTTTTTTTCCTGGTGCGAGGCGTTGCGCGCCTGGGTGCTGGCAAAGCCGTAGCCCTTGACGGTCTTCGCGAGGATCACGGTAGGTCCGCCGGTTTGCTCGGTGGCGCGCTTGTAGGCGTTGTAGATCTTGGCCGGGTCGTGGCCGCCGCGGTGGAGCGCGCCGAGCTGCTCGTCGGTGTAGTCGGCAACAAGCTCCAGCAGCTCCGGGTATTTGCCGAAGAACTCCTTGCGCAGGTAGGCGCCGCCCTTGGCCTTGAAGGCCTGGAAGTCGCCATCGACGCACTCTTCCATGCGCTCGAGCAGCAGGCCTGAGTGGTCGCGCTCGAAGAGTTTGTCCCAGTCCGAGCCCCAGACCACCTTGATAACGTTCCAGTTCGCGCCGCGAAAGACCCCTTCGAGCTCGTCGATGACACGCATGTTGCCGCGCACCGGACCGTCGAGCCGCTGCAGATTGCAGTTGACGACAAAGACGAGGTTGTCGAGTTTTTCGCGCGAAGCCATGGTGAGCGCGCCGAGCGTGTCGACTTCGTCCGTCTCGCCGTCGCCGACGAACGCCCACACTTTTCGAGGTGTCTTTTGGATCAAAGACCGGTTCTCGAGGTAGCGCATGAATCTCGCCTGGTAGATCGCGTTCAGGGGGCCGATGCCCATCGAGACGGTCGGGAAGCGCCAGAAATCCGGCATGAGCCATGGGTGCGGGTAGCTTGATAGGCCGGGCTTGCCGCGCAGCTCGTGGCGGAAGTGCAGCAGGCGCTCTTCGTCGAAGCGGCCCTCCAGAAAAGCGCGAGCGTAGACGCCGGGCGAGGCGTGGCCTTGGAAGTAGATAAAATCCCCGGGCTGGTCTCCATACTTGGCGTGGAAGAAGTGATTGAAGCCGACTTCGAGCAGGGTCGCGAGCGAGGAGTAGGTTGCGATGTGGCCGCCGATGCCGGCGTCTTTTTTGTTCTGCCCGTGCACCATGGCCATGGCGTTGCCGCGAATGAGGGACTCGACCTTGCGTTCCAGGTCGCGGTCGCCGGGGTAGGGCATTTCCTCGTGCTTCGGGATGGTGTTCTTGTAGTCGGTAACGAGCTCGCCCGGGGTTTCGATGCCGGCTTCGCCCGCGCGCTTGCGCAGCGCTTCCATCAGCGTTGCGCCCTGCTCCGCGCCCTCGGCCACGATGACTTCGTCGAATGCTTCGATCCACTCGGCGATCTCGCTCTGAAACTCCGCTTGGGCTTCGGGCACAGCTATTTTGGTGGCCATCGGTTCTAAACTCCTCGCGCGCGCACATCATTGTTCCATGCCAGGCGGCGCGCAAACTGCACGGGGATAGTGTACGGGGTGGCAGGCTGGGCTGCACAGAGCCGTAGTTTAGGGGTACTGAGATCTGCTTTACGGGCTCGCATTGGTCTACCGCGTGCCGTGGCCCTTGCGGGTTGCCGCTGCCGGCGCGGCCTTGGCTGAAGACGTGGCCGAGACTGCCTGGTCGAGATAGGAGAAGAGCATTTGCGGGTCGGCGACCTGCACGAACGAGTGGCCGGGGTCGTGCGAGTGCGCGGTCACGACCCAGATCGTGGGCGTGCGATTGACGCCGAGCTGCCGTCCCAGGTCGCGGTCCGCGCGGATGCTGTCGGCCAGCTTGCCTTGCGGATCGACCACGAAGGGCAGCTGTACGGAATGCGCCTGCGCGAACTTCTGCGTGGCCTGGTTCAGGTCGTCCGGGGTGCTGATGGACTGCTGCTGGGCGAAGATGGCATCGCGGTAGTCATCGCCGAGCTTGGGGCTCTTTTCATCAAGCCAGCGCGCGTTAACCGCCGCTTGGAAGCTCCAGTTGTGCTGCGGCAGGGGGAAGTCGTGTCGCATCCAGGGCACGTGATACTTGGACTTCGCGCTCATCAGGGTCGGGTTGGCGGCGGCGCAGGCCGGGCACTCGAGGTCAGAAAACTCGACGATGGCAACGTTGGCGCCGTCGGGCGGCTTGAGCGCGGGCGAGTCCACCATGGACTGCGGCACCTGGGGGGCCTGCGAGAACTGCGCGTGCCCGGCAGCGGGTAGGGCTAGGGCAAACGCCAGCAGCCCCGCGGAGCTTGGCAGGAGGTGCGATCCGAAGATGGACCGGAAGATCGGTGCGGACATGAGTTGCTCCTTCCTTCTTGCGCCCACCCGTACGGCAACGACCGGCGGGCCTGGGCTGTAAACTTGGGAAACGCGGCGGCTTGCAAGGGGAGCGGCCACCCAGGAGAGAACACCTTCGATGCGCATCCTGCTTGCACTGCTTGCGGCTCTAGGCATTATCGTATCTTCGCTCGCGTTGCGGGTCCACTACTCCACCGACGTGCAGCCGTGCGACATCAACGCCCACTGGGACTGCGGCATCGTGAACCATAGTCGGTTCGCGATGGTGCACGGGGTTCCGGT
>CAXTSA010000106.1:6157-8683 GCA_964246755.1 uncultured Acidobacteriaceae bacterium | reverse complement strand
CCCGAATACTCCGTTAAGCAGCCCGGCGGTGCACAACAGACCAACGTGACCGCCATGCAGAGGTGTAATCGGACGGCCGGTAGCGACATCCTCTCGTGGGAGCAGAAACGGCGCAGCCTGTTTCCAGGCACCTGAACGTGGCAACTGGTCTTCCAGCAAGTCATAAGGAAGACCACGATAGCTAAGTACCGCTTCAGCCGAGCCGGGTATCAAATAGGGAGTACCGACGCCAGGTTCAAGCGGTGGCAGTTCGGTGAAGCTGCCGTATGGGCTGATCCTTTGAAGTTGGCGCCTGTTCGCTTCGAGTACAGAACCACGGGCGTTCCGGCGTACGCCGAGGACCGCAATCTGGCGAAAGCGCACAGCTTCTTCATCCGTCATCCGCAGCACGTTGAGCTTGGCAAAGTGGGAACTCAGAATGCCTGCGCAGTCGTGCAGGCGCTCGAACGGTATCACCAGAACCAGAACGCCCTCTGGCGCAAGCCAGCGATAGGTGTGTTCCAGAAACAGCCGCTCCATGCGGCTGTTCGCAACGGAGCCGATCTCTGAATCGTAGGGTGGGTTCAGGTAGAGCAGGGAGAATGACTCCGATCGAGCGACTGCGTCGAAGGCATTGCCTTGGATGGTTGCGATTCCGTTTGAGCTGGCTGTCAGAGCGCGCTCCGCATCGAGCTCAACGCCATAACGATGTACATCTGCGCCGCTCGTGAGAAAGCGAAGAGCCGTTCCTTGCCCTACGCATGGATAAACAACGGATGCTGGTGCCGAGAACTCAAGAAGGTTTCGGAGCTTTGCTCCTTCGCTTTCGGGCAGAGGATAGTAGCCCATCTTCAGGCGTGCAACAGAACGCATCATGCACCTCGTGTTTTCAAATGGTATTTGCTCGAAGGGACCGCCTAGGTTCCGCGCCAACTAGCTTTCTCGGAACAGCTTGGCGTACCTTCGCGAGTCGAAGTATGAAGGGTAAAGAAGGAAGGGCGCGGCTAGGTACGGGTTTGGAGGCGAATGCCCAAGAGCCGGAGCGCTTCTAGAAAGTCCTCATCGTCCGCTGAGAACGCATCAGACGCTGGACGCACCAGCAAAAACGGCTCAAACAGAGCCCAGTTCTCTAGAGAGTGACCGTATCGCGAACCGTAGAAAACACCGGCAAAGCGGGACCGGTAGACTTCACGGGAGGCTAACTGGGTCAGTCGCCGAGGCTCCGCCATCTGCATCGTGCTCAGGTCGATGTCCTTGACGCCTAGTCTGAGCGCTTCGGCTGCCAGTATCCTCCGCAGATGGCTGACCCCCCCCGCAGCGTAAATATCTGCGTAAGTGCCTTCGGCTTCCGCTCTTCCCATGATGCGGACCCCGAGCCAATCGCGTGGAACCATGCCCAGTGGAAAGAAGTCGTCTGGCCCGTCGATGGCAGACAGTTCCGCGAGCAGACCGAGGTCTGGACGAAAACGCGCCAGGGTCTCAACAAAGCAAGCGACGCGCTGGGATGATGCGTAGAGGACGCGGTAATACCCTTCTGGATCGTCGAAGCGATTCCCAAACGTTCCGTCCGCGTGGACCAGCGACCACTCTGGCGGTTGCCAAGCATTGGGACTACGACCGAGGCGGTAGACCAGCCCTGACGGTTGCCGCGTCTCCAACGTCATCAGCTATCCTCCAGCGAGGAAGGCGCGTGCAGCGCTCAGAATCGCCGGAGCGACTGCGTCGATGTCATTCTCTCGCAACAGCCGGAGTGGGACGCGGTCGCCCAACTCCGGGTTGACACCGGTCAGCCACGCCTGCACCACGGCAGGCGAATCCTTTTCGCTCAGTGTCCGCACGACTTGAAATGCGAACCGTAACCGCACCTCGGCATCGCCGTAGATCTCACCCCCGCCGATCCAGCGATCTACGGCTCGAACGTCTTTCACACCACCGATGTACGCGGTGAGCTTCCGGCCGACAATCTCCACTAGTTTGCCGACAACGGTCGCAAGCGGAAGCCGCAAAGCCTCGCGATGAGCAAACAGATCTGGTCTCGGTAGGGATGCGGTCGCCATGTCTGGTTCCTCCCTGATCTACTGTGTTCAATTTAGCACAATCACACCCAAATCACGGTTAAATAGCAAATGCATGTCGGAGCTCATCCAGCGTTATAAATGAGGCTCACGCGGCCTCGCGAAGCACGGCAGTAACAGTGGCTGGCGGTGGCGGATCTGGCGGGGACGGCACCCTAAACAGGCCCAGAAGCTCTACGATAGCCTCGGAGCCGCAGCGTCCGCAGCGAAGCCAGGCCGAATTTGAGATCTGCTCGCAGTTCTCGCAATAGACCGCTTTCTGGACCGGAATGGAGACGAGGTTTCTCTCCTCCCGGATCATCTGTACGTTGCACATGGCTGCCTCCGATCTATTGGCGTTCTTGATCGATTCTTCCCAATACGGAGATCAGGCCGCCTGCTGATCCTCCGTGCGCTCGAGTTCCACGACAAGTCGCTTGAGTGTCTCGAGATTGTTGATCGTCGCCATCGACCCGATCTGCAAGCTGTCGAG
>CAXTSA010000106.1:5830-6147 GCA_964246755.1 uncultured Acidobacteriaceae bacterium | reverse complement strand
TGATGAAGGCCGTATCGCCGATGGTGTCTGCGAGAGCATTCGCACGATGAATACCCCGGGTGGCGCGTTCCATCACTTCCACCACACTGTTTTGCAACTGAGCGTTCGGTATCGCGTCTGCTCCCTTGACCCGAGCAACGCGCCACAGGATCTCTCGATGGATACGGTCTCCGAGAAGGCGACGAAAGCCGTCGATCTTGGCTGTCACGTTCTGGTCGATGGGGCCGCGCTGCGTTGCATTCATCTGCGCTCCGGCTGGCGACTGATCCTGATGATGTTCTCTCTGCAGTTTGGGAAGCGCCCACTTCGGCAGCGTC
>CAXTSA010000106.1:3083-5820 GCA_964246755.1 uncultured Acidobacteriaceae bacterium | reverse complement strand
CCGGCTTGGGGATGATCCTGGTGACCTTCACTCTGCAGCTGATGGGGAAGCGCCCACTTTGGCAGCGTCGGAAACTCCAGCGGCTGACGACGGTTATTCAGCGGAACCCACATCTCCGCGAAGTTGTACAGGTAACGCCCAAGCTCGAAGCAGGTGCAAGCCCGTTTGAAAGCCTGAGCCTCGGCGCTCGTCATCGCGTTCTCTTCGTCAGCCCACTCCTCCCCACCGCCGGTGTGGGAGCCAAGACCATGAATGGTGAGCGTGCACGTGACCAGGACCTTGCCCGTGACGATGATCTTATCCCGCTTGAACCTGCTGACGGACTCGACCGTGCTGACGGTGTAGCTCCGAGTCCATCCAGTGGGTGTGAAGATCTGGTTGAGCCGGTCGGTGTAAGCCCGCGGGTTCGCAAAGGCGATGATAGCGCCGCGAGTGCCATCCTGGGTTGTGTGCGTCACCCGCCACTTGATTTCGCACGGATCGAATGGATCTGCTAGCTGAGCAAACAGAGCCGCGGGTTCGAACGTGTATTTCTCTTCCTGAGTCGCCATTGTCTCCTCCAAAATCAAACGGCGCTCCAGAGAGCGCCGGTATTGAGCTGAGCTTTGCTAAACATTGCATACGAGGTCCGTCGCGAAAACATCGAGCCAAAGACCGGCTGAACCCTATCAGCCAGATGCTCGGACCTTGCTAGCTGATGGCAAGTGCGTTTCTCGCGACTTACCATCCATGGCGTCGGAGAAGATAATTGAGTGAATGGGAGGCACTCTATGAGGGATGACGGACACCGATGGCAGGGATGAGCGACTGGCTGCCGGGGCTACCACCCGGCGCCTTCCTCAAAGAGGACGGAAGCGACGACGCCGACTTCTACGCGCCTACTCGGCTGGTCACCCACATCGACGAGGTTGCGACGCGCGCGCTCACCGCCTACTACCGAGCCACCCTGCCGGCTGGCCGCGTCATTCTGGATCTGATGTCGAGCTGGGTCAGCCATCTGCCGCCGGAGGTGGCCTTTACCGAGGTGATCGGCCAGGGCATGAACGCCGAGGAGCTCAGGACCAACCCCCGGCTGAGCCGGTGTTTTGTGCTGGACTTGAACCGCACCCCCATCCTGCCGCTGAAGGCCGCCAGCTGCGATGCCGCTCTGTGCTGTGTCGGCGTTCAGTACCTCCAGCGTCCCTTGGAGGTTTTCGCTGAGGTTCTGCGGGTCCTGCAGCCGGGCGCGCCCTTCATCGTCAGCTTCTCCAACCGCTGCTTCCCAACCAAGGCAGTGGCCGTCTGGCGGTCGCTCGACGCCAACGGACATGCCGCTCTGGTGCGCCTCTACCTCCAGCGCGCCGGCTTTCGCGACATTCGCGCGGAGGTGCTGCGGGACGGCTCCGAGAGCGATCCGCTGATCGCGGTCACGGGGCGGCGTTGAAAGGGGCTGCTCCAACCGAGCTTCCGCTTTTGGCGAAAGAGCCCACCTCGACCTGCCTGTCCCCGAAGCATCTGAATTTCTATGGCATCTGTGCCGACGGCCGCATCATGGGAAGTGATTCGGCGCGAGCCGGCCGCCCGACTCATTTTCCGAGAAAGGCGTTTATCAGGACCAATCCGCGCATGAAGTCAGGTTACAGTGCGTTTTCTATTGGGAACTTTACCGATCCGGGGATCGTTCCTAACGACCAGTTCACAGGCATGGAGAGCACTCGCCTCAAAATCGTCGGCGTCGACTGCAAGCAGTCGCCAACCGCTAATTTCCTTGCCCATAATCCTGACAGGTCCAGCGTTCGGAAAATCAGTGTGGAGGCTCTCCTGAAACTCGGTAGGGATCGCAAGCCACACGCCATTCGCCTGCGGATCGGTGGGCCGGTCTCTTAATAGAAAGACGATCTTCTCCCCTACGTAAACTGCGAGAGCACCGAACATGGCGCGTGTCGTCGGACACACCTCTGCCACCGCGTCCAGAACGAACTCATGGGGCAATCGCTTACGACGAATCACTGGCGCTAATCTGCGCATCGATTGCTGCGCAGACGTCTTCTTGGTCGTCTTCGACATAAAGAACTCAAATGAATGTGTGAATCGCTTCGTCGACGTTTTGCTGATAGGTGGGGTCGGCCAGGTCTGGAAAGATTTGGCTTTGGTCCATGACTGGGCCGGTAAGCTTCTTTTCTGCGCTCGCGTAGAAGACTCCGCTTTGGAAGGAAGGCTCGGTCAGCCCAGCTACGATACGTCCTGCTCCGGTCTCAAGCGAGTGTGCCAAGCCCAGTAGCGGAGCGATGATCGGCATTATGATGCGCTGCATCAGAATTCGGACCGGAGCGGGCATTGCGCTCGCGATTTCAGTTCCTTGCGTGTTGCCAGGACTGATCGTGAGTAGTCTGAGCTCAGGATGCTTGCGAGCCTGAGCTGCCATCCAGAGCGCAGCAACGTACTTTGCCTCACCATAAGCCAGAGCACTATCAAACTTCTTGCCGGCAAAGTCCTTGCCCGTCATCACATCGAGGAAGTCCTGTACCGACGACGTCGGCAGTGCGGGCCGCTTCATGCCAAGCTGTGGAAAGCCGCGGGCCGCTTCGCTTCCCAGGTACACCGCCGTCTGGGTGAGTTGACTCGAAGCAATCAGTCCCTCCAGCAACGCGGCGTGGCCCAGCACATTCGACGCAAAGATCTCCGTCACTCCGTTCTTTGTGAGCGCCAGGGGAGTCTTCCCGCCTGAGCCGCCTGCATTCATGACCAGCGCATCAAC
>CAXTSA010000106.1:0-3073 GCA_964246755.1 uncultured Acidobacteriaceae bacterium | reverse complement strand
TGGACCGGCAAGCCCGCGCATCCCAGACCGGACACTCTCAAGATCGGACACGTCCATGAGAAGGATTCGAAAGCAGGACTTGCCCGTCTTTCGCTCCAGCTCCTGCATGGCTGCACTCGCCTTCGTTTCGTTTCGGCAGGCCAGATACACTCGCTCCACGCCTGGGCGCAAGGCCATCTGGCGCGCGACTTCCTTGCCGATCCCCGCGTTGGCGCCTGTAATCAAGACACTCGTGATTAAGGACGGGGCGCTCATGCGAGAAAATCCCTTACCGCCGACGCGATTTCCTGAACATGTGTCTCAAGCGCGAAATGCCCTGTGTCCAGAAGCTTCACCTCTGCGGCGGGCAGGTCGCGCCGAAACGCTTCCGCTCCGGCTGGAATAAAGAAGAGGTCATTCTTCCCCCAGATTGCGAGCAGCTTCGGTTGCGACTGTCGAAAGTACTGCTGGAAGGCCGGATACAACCTCACGTTGTTGGCATAATCCAGAAACAGGTCCAATTGAATGTCTATGTTTCCCGGCCGCTGAATCAGCGCGATGTCCAGAGTGTAGCCTTCCGGCTTGATGCGCTCCGGGTGAGGCGCGCCGATTGTGTACTGCTCACGAATGCCCTTCGGGCTGAGCGCCTCGCGAACAGCCTCACGGTTCTTCTGGGTAGGCTCGTTCCAGTAGCGTCGGATCGGCGCCCACGCGTCTCCCAGGCCCTCTTCATAGGCGTTGCCGTTTTGCGAAACGATTGCCGTGACTCGCTCGGGCCGTGCCATCGCCAGTCGAAGGCCCACCGGAGCACCGTAATCGAAAATGTAGAGCGCATACTGCTCTAAGCCGAGAGCTTCGGTAAACGCGAGCATCGTCTTCGCGAGCGCGTCGAACGTGTAGACATAGCCGCGTCCTTCAGGTACTTCCGTAAAGCCGAAACCCGGAAGATCCGGCGCGATGACTCGGTACCGGTCCGCGAGCAGCAGCATGAGCTCACGGTACTGGAATGACGATGCCGGAAAGCCGTGGAGTAGCAGAAGAACCGGACCGTCTTTCGGCCCGGCTTCCCGGTAAAAGACGCTGACTCCATCGGCCTCGATACGCCGGACCGATGCCAATGCAATGGGAACTGGGTTCGACATCAACAACCTCACGTTAATCCTGGTGGAGTGGATCGATCTTCAGCCTTGAAATGCAAATAGCCAGCCAACGGACTCGCTAATTGTTCCGCAGCAAACGAACGAAGTTTGCTACCGCTTTGCCGATTTGAGGGCCACTCGACTCCTGAAGATAGTGAACGCCCTTCACTGTCACATCGGTTTGATTCTTCAGGCTCTGAAAGAACGTTGCGAGCCTGCCGTTGGAGACAAAGCCTGGGTCGCCTTGCACCCACAGTTTTGGCACCGGCGAGTCCCTGAGCCACTCCGAAATTTCAGACACAATCTTTGTGACATCCGCGGGCGACCCATCAAGAGAGATCTGGCGGGCCCATGAAAGCATCGCACGACGATCTTCGCCAGGATTGAGGAAGGGACGGCGATATTCCGCCTCGTCGGCAGCTGACAAGTTCCCCTTTTCGGCTGCGATGAGGAATCCCTCGATGAAGTTGTTGTCGCGGAGAACCATGTCTTCGCCGGCTGGTGTGCGAGACGCTTTGAAGCCCTCCCGGGCATATTCGGGAAAGTCATCCCACGTGAGTGGCAAGGGAGCCGCTTCCATATACGCGATCCCCTGTATCCGATCAGGGTGCTGCGACGCCCAATCGAAGCCGAGAGTTGAGCCCCAGTCATGGATCACCAGCACCACATCTTGCTTGAGGCCCAACTCTTCCCAGAGCGCGAATAGATACTCCCGTTGCTCTACATAGGTGTAGCGGCCCGGCCCCGAATCAGGCAGCTTGTCAGAGTCGCCCATGCCGATCAGGTCACAGGCAATGAGCCGGCCGAGCCCCACGCATTCCGGCATCACCTTTCGCCAGAGATAGGAACTCGTTGGATTGCCATGCTGAAAAACGATCGGTGCGCCTTCGCCCTCGTCGATGTAAGCCATCTTGCTGCCCTTGATTTCGATGAACTTCTTCTCTGGGAAAGCTGTGTCCGTCATTCCGAGCTCCTAAGCCATGTAGTGGAGGATAAGTTCACTCCTTTCGTATCCCGTTACAGCACTCTCAGGGCTGCAGTGCCGCCATTACCGGAGCTGCGTCCCAGAACGCGCGCAGCGTCTTGATCTTTCCCGACTCGTCGCAATCGATGACGTCTACTCCCTCGAACGCCACTTGCTTGCCGCTACGCGCGACACCCTTGGCAGTCCAGATAACCGCAGCCGAACTTCCGTTTGCGTACACTTGATCCTCGTTCATGTCGAGTTCCTGAAACCCTTCGAAAGTTTTGGTGAGGAACGCACGTATTGCTACCTGCCCGACATTAGGCGGTGCTCCTACCGGATCATGTTGCTCGGCATTTGCCGCAAAAACAGCCATACAGCGCTCTACATCCAACGCCCGGAGTGCGGCAAAGTATTCGGCTACGACTGCTTCGGTCGAGTTCGACATTTGAATTCCTCACTTTTCTGTAAGTTCTGGCTCTTGATGACATTTCACTGCGTGGAACTGACAATTCTCGAAGCACCACGCTTCTACCGTTGAGGCCGAAGACTACGAACAAAATCAGCCACAGCTTTTCCAATCTCCGGTCCGCTGGACTCCTGGAGGAAATGCAGGCCTTTCACAGTCACTTCCGTTTGGTTGTGAAGACCTACGCAGAAGTCGGCGAGTCGCCCGTTCGTGATAAAGCCCGGATCGCCCCTGACCCAAAGCTTCGGGACCGGACTGTCTTTCAACCATTCAGCAAACTCGGACACGATGGTTGTGACATCGGCCGGCGATCCGTCCAGCGAGATTTGGCGCGGCCAGGTCAGCATGGGGCGACGATCTTCTCCCGCGTTGAGATAGGGCTGGAGATACACCGCTTTATCAGCCTCTGTCAGGTTGGCCTTTTCGGCTTCGATCAGGAGAGCCTCTATGAAGACGTTGTCGCGAAGAACCATGTCCTCCCCTGCCTCCGAGCGGAATGCTTTGAAGGCGTTTCGGGAAGCC
>CAXTSA010000105.1:0-8705 GCA_964246755.1 uncultured Acidobacteriaceae bacterium | reverse complement strand
GTCGCCAAGCTCCTGCCGGACCCGGGTGAATGTTTCGATGTCGTTGTAATCGCCATCCACGTAACGCAGGCAATTCAGCAGGATGTCGATGCCCTGTGGATCGATGCCTCCATGCTTCGCGATGCTGTCAAGACACCGGTTTTTGAGGTCATCCAGCGTCCAGCCGGCTTTGGCGACACCAACCACAGGCCCTTTCAACTTGCCACGTTTGGCAAGCCGCTGGAGGGACGGAAAAATCTGCTTGTAGGCGAGATCCCCCGTGGCACCAAAGAAAACCAGCGCATCCGACACTATCTGCTCCATGAAGCTCCCTTTCCGAACTCGAACGGCCCGTGGGTCGTCGTGTTTATGATTCCACCACTCTTCGCCGTGTGCAAATGACGAGAGTGCTGTGCGGGTAGTTCCTTGTCTGCGATGCGAAAGATAGCGCGGGCTAACTGCCGTGTCATTTCTCGATTCCGTTCTCTGAATCGCCCGGGCAGAGGTAAACTGAGACATTACGTGTCGAGGAAGTAACACGTCTTACGGAACGATCCCGCTGCTGGTGCTGGATTCCCATCGATTTATTTTGAGGAGGCTGATCCAGGTGACGCTCGCGACCTCGAAAGTTCTCACGCTTTGTGTGCTTTGGCTGGCCGGTGCCGGCGGTTACGCCCTTGAGGCCGGCGCCGCTGGACCTGTCCCCGCCGCACCCGCTGCGCCGCCGGCGCCGGCCGACATCGCGCCCAGTCCCACACAGCAGTACCACCTGCACATGCACCATCTGCATACGGGCGAGTCGCTCGATGTGACCTACCGCGTGGGCAATCAATACGTCCCTTCCGCACTCGCGATGCTGAACCACTTTCTGCGGGACCACCGGACCGGCGATGCCGCGAATTACGATCCGCGTGAGTTCGATGTCCTGCATGCGTTGATGGAAAAGCTGCACAGGCCGAACGGCGTCATCGACATCGTTTGCGGGTATCGTTCGCCGTGGAGCAACAACTACCTTCGCGAGCACAGCCAAGGGGTCGCGGAGCACTCGCAGCACATGCTGTCGAAAGCCATCGACATCCGTGTGCCTGGCATCCCGACCCGCACTCTCGATCTGGCAGCGATTTCACTGGGGCAGGGCGGTGTCGGTTACTATCCGCATTCGCAATTCGTGCACGTTGACGTTGGCCCGGTGCGCAAGTGGACTTTGATGTAACCGGCTGCTAGACGCACGAGACGAGGCCGATGCTTCCAGGTATCGGCCTTTCCCATTGTGTTGCTGCCTAAGCTGTGTCTCCGGTCTGGTGTTTCGGCTCCGGCTTGACTGGGAACGGGTCGCCTTTCGCAAGCACGTCTTCCATGTCCCTGTCGTAGCCATAGATGTCGTTGAAGAAGTGCACCTTGCCGTCCTCCGCTACCCGAGCCGTCTGGTAGAAGATACGCACCGGAATCCCGTGTTTCAGCGGAACCGTTTTGTTATCCTCGCCATTTTCCATCGCGTCGTGAATCGTATCGGGCGTCCACTGCGCCTGGTCCCGCAACACCCAATCGGCCAGCTTTTCCGGGTCCTGCAAGCGAACACACCCGTGGGAGAAATCGCGGCGCGAGTGATCGAACAGTTCTGTAGCCGGCGTGGAATGGAGGTAAATGTTGAGCTTGTTCGGGAACATGAACTTGATGAGCCCGAGCGAGTTTTTCGGGCCGGGTTTCTCGCGCACCATGTACTCGCCGTGCTCCAGGCCGTTGGCCGTCCAGTTCTCCACGGGTTTTCCGGTGCGGTCGACTACTTCGAAGTTCTTGTCCTCGATATAGCTCTTGTTCGCCTGCATGCGCCACTCGATCTCGCTCTTCACGATGGTTGGCGTTACGTTCCCAAACGGACGTAGGACGACATACTTCATCTCCTCGACCAGAACCGGCGTCTTGTGGTCTTCGTCGAGCGACTGGCCGACGACTACCTTCATCTCGAACTGCTGTTTGTGGTCGTCGTCGAACGCCCGAAGGGAGAACTCCGGGACGTTGACCTCGATCGGCGCGCTTTGGTACTCGGGGGTGAGCCAGCGCATGCGTTCCAGCGTGTCTTCAAGCTGGTGCACGCGGGTTTGCAAAGGCACATTTAGCGCCGCCACCGTTTGCGGCGTGAGCCTGCCGTCAGCGGGGAGATCGTGCCGGTTCTGGAAGTTTCTCACACCGTTCGCGATAGGCTGCGTGTAGCTGCCTCCGGAAACGTTGTTCTCCAGATCTCCTAGCAGCGTGAGCCTCGTTGCCAGGGCGCTTGCTCCTGCGTAAGCCGATCCGGGCACGAGCGGTTTCTGCGGCACAGGCAAGGGAACTTCTGTCCCGGCGTGGCTGACCAGGTCCTGGTAATGCACCAGCGCCTTTTCTGTATCGCGGTACTCGGCCGAGTCCGGCTCCACTCCTTTCAGTACGTCGCCCATGTTGCTGGCGGCTACCACCTGCTGCACCATGAAGTTTGCGAGGTCGTACTTCTTGGTCTGCACGTTGACGCCGAAGTCGAAGTGCCGCGGATTCACGCGCCCGATGTGCAGGTCAGAGACGTAGCGCATGGCAGCCACGGTCAGGGCTGTGTCGAAATCGGCGATCTGACGATCGCTCGCGCCGGCAAGTTTGCCCAGTCGGCCTGGCCATAGCGCGGCGTCGTAATCGTCCGGGTGCAGACCCTTGCTCTCGCTCGCTGCAAAGAGTTTTATTAGCGCGAGGGCCTGCCTGGTCGGCTTGCGATCATCCACCCAGGCGGGATCCCAACCACGCGCGGCATAAAAGCTTTCCACCAGCGGTTTGTAATCGGAGAAATCTGGCCAGTGCAGCAAGGCAAGATGGCCGGCGTCGGCGTTGGCGTGCAGAGATTGCTCGATTGGATCGCTGGTGGCATGGTCGGTTGCCGGAGCGTTCGACGCGCCCTTGTGGCGACATCCGCTGAGCATTGCCAGCAGCAGAAGGAGCAGAGCAGGCAATGCACCTTTACAAGACAAGCGGGTGAACAAGAGAGAAAGCCTTTCAGAACAAAGCAGGAGTTCTACGGAACAGCTTCGGAGCCGCATCGCGTAGCTTGAGATGGTTGCAAGGTAGAGAGGAAGCAAACCCGACAACTCTAGGCTGTCGGCTCGATCGTCACGCTTCAGAAATATGGAATGAGGCCACCTGCGTCTCCTTTTATACAGGGGTGCATTCCTCCGTTTGCGGCATTGAGCCGATTTGGGCGAGGGCCGGGCGACGGCAGTGGTTGACGTGCATGCTGTTGCGCCCCTGCCGTTTGGCGCAGTAGAGGGCGCTGTCTGCATGCCGCAGCAGGGTGTCCCGGTCAAGCGGAACGGATGCTGGCCAGCAGGCGACGCCAATGCTGACGGTCAGATAGCCAAGCTCGCTTGCTCGATGCTCGATTGCCTCCGCTGCGACCGCGGCTAGCACACGGCTTGCAATCGCTTGCGCGCCCTCGGGTTCGGTCATAGGCAGCAGCAGCACGAACTCCTCGCCGCCAAAGCGCGCGACCAGGTCGGCCACTCGGTGCGTCGAGCCTTTCAAAATATCTGCGATGCGTCGCAGAACACGGTCGCCCTCCAGATGTCCATACAGGTCGTTATAGGGCTTGAAATGGTCGATATCGACCAGCAGCAATGCAAGAGCCTGCGTTTGCCGCGACTGCCGGCGTGCCACGTAGCGAAGCGCCGAGTCCAGCACGTGCCGGTTGGCGACGCCGGTCAGCTGGTCAAAGCGGGCCTGCTGTTCGAGCAGGGCAGTTTGCGCAGCGCGCTCCGCCTCTTCGGCCGCCTGCTGCGAGGCATCGCGTATGGTCGCGAGATAGCCGAGCGTCTTGTCTGTAGCAGGGTCCTTATAGCAGGAGGCAAGCGCTTCCATCCAGCGATACGTGCCATTCTTTTGGAGTGCGCGGTAGCGCATTTGTTCGCCGGTGGCGCCGTTGTTGCACCGTTTGCGCAGGGCCAGCAATGCATCCCGGTCCTCGGGGTGCGCGATGTCTTCGATACGGCGAGACAGATATTCGGCCTGCGTCCAGCCGGTGAGGGCAAGCACGGCCGGTGAAACAAAACGCCGCGTTCCATCCGATGACGAAACGATGATCATCTCATGCGTGTGGTCCAGCAGGATGGGGTAGAGCACTTCGCGTTCGCGTACAGCGCGCTCGGCCTCGGCCAAACGCAGTTCATCCTGCTTGCGCCTGGTGATGTCGATAAAGATGGCCAGCGCGCAGTGCATCGCCGGCAGCACCACGCCGCTATGCAGCACAGTCAGTTCCGTGCCGTCCTGCGCCAGCACGGAAAGCTCCATTTCCCCGACCGGCAGCCCCGTTTTCGCGTTTTCCGTTTTTCTAGGTCGCGTCCGTGCGCGCCATTTTCGCACTGCCTGTTCGCGCTGCGCCGCATGGGGGAACCGCGATGACCAGTGGCTCCAGCTCACGACCTCTTCTACTCCGCAACCGAACAGTTCCTGAAAAGCCCGGTTGACGAAGCGTACCCGCCCACTGCCTAGCTCGAACCAGACCAGCGGTAGCGGCAGCGCCTGGAGGACGAAGAGCATGGACTCGAGCGAGAGCCCGTCTGCTTGGTCGCTCTGTTCTCGAAGCTGTGCCAGTGTATCCATAAGTGTCGTCGTTTGCGTAGGCTGCCCGCTGATTTTCCTGTTGTGCCTATCATCGGGATTGCGCCGCGGTCTGGCTAGTGACGGAGGTACGCGAAGCATTACTTCGGTTTGCCTCTTTCCCGAAATGTCGCCGCATTTAGGAGGTTTCGGTGTGGCGATTTTGCGATGTGTCTTGCGGACCAGCCTGGAGGCTGAGGATGCGTGAGGTCGCCCACCGCGCCGCTTCGCTGAGAGTGGCATCCTCGTCGCCGGCCCATTCGGCCAGGCGCGGTAGAAAGCTCATGTCGCCGCTGTTCCCCATGGCGGTCGCGAGATTCCGCCGGAAGCCGGAAAAGCGCGCCCGTTTGACGGGAGAGCCGAAGAACAGCGTTTCCCACTCCGGCTCCGTGAGCGCTGCCAGCCCGGCGAGGGAAGGATTCACCAGCGGTTCTCGCGGAATCAACTCGCGGTCAGCGTCGGACGGAGTGGATCGCCGGCGCGCTCTCGCATTCCATGGGCATACATCCTGGCAAATATCGCAGCCAAAAATCTGCCGGCCTATTCCGGCGCGTAGGTTCTCGTCGATCGAACCACGTTTTTCGATAGTTATATACGATATGCAGCGACTCGCGTCCATTTGTCGGGGCGCAATGAGGGCATCGGTTGGGCAGGAGTCGAGGCACCGGGTACAGGAGCCGCAGCGATCCGTCGGCGGAGTCGCTCGCTGCTCGTCCGCGATCTCGAGGCTGGTCAGGATCACGCCGAGGAAGAAAAAGGAGCCAAGCTTTTCGTTCAAGGTGCAGGTGTTTTTGCCGGTCCACCCCACGCCGGCCATGGCGGTAAAGGCTCGTTCGACCAGCGGGCCAGTGTCAACGTAGGCCCAGGACTGGAACTCGCCAATGTCTTCCTTGAGTAATCGCTCCATTGCCTTCAGGCGCCTCAGCAGCACCTTGTGGTAGTCCGAGGGCAGCAGCGTACCGTCCCCGGTCTCTTTCCCAGACCACGCGTAGCGGCCGATCCAGCCTGTACCCTCAGGCGCGGGATCGATCGATAGCGGGTATTCGGGGCCGCCTCCGTAGGGGGCCGCGCACACAACGATAGACCGCGCCCAGGGCGCCGCAATTTCGACCGCGCTGCGCACATAGCGCCCCAGCGTGTCCTTGCGCTTCAGGTACTCCATCTCGCCCGCGTGTCCTTTGGCGATCCAGTCCGCGAAGTACGCCTCGTGCGCGGCGCTCTCGGGGGAGCCGAGTCGCGGCAGCGGTGCGATGCCCGCGGTGGCAAATCCTGCTGCGCGGGCATGCGTCGCCACGATCCTCTGTAAATCGCTGGGCATGACTGGGTATCCTGCCCTCTAGACTACTGGAGGAGCCTACGCACGTTCCGTGAACAGCGTTGGCTTGAGGCGCGGAAAGACAGACCCTTCGACTTCGCAGGCCGGTACGTCCGGCCCGCTCCGCTCAGGGTGACTCAGTCTGCGTGATGGCCCAATGTGGGGTGTGACCCAGTCTGCATGCCGCGATCTCTGCATCTGCGCTCAGAAATCGATCCGCAGTGAGAATTGCTGCACTCGTGGCCGGTTGAGCACCGCACTGTATTTGCCCAGCGCGCCCGAGGTGAGCTGGTTGCCCAGGGAGGTGTTAGGGTTGGTGTCGTAGCGGACGGAGTTTGTTGAGTTGAACGTCTCCCACGACCCCCTCAGGCGCGACTCGCGGTAGAGAGACCAGCTCTTCGACAGGCTTGCATCCACCTCGAAGAATCCGTCGCCTCGGAATACGTTCCGGTCCCCCGCCTCGCCAGGATAGGGAAGCCGAATGGGCCCGGTATTGCTGCGGACTCCGTTGTTGATGGCGGCCGGGTCGGCGAACACTTGCGGGGTGCCGTTCGCGTCGAGGTGCTTGCGCAGCGGGGCGCCGGTATTGCGCACGCCGAAGGCCGCGAACTCCCAGTCGGTCGTGTAGCCGGGCTCGGAGACGGAGAAGGGAAGCCCGCTCGACCAGCGCCCCACCCCGGCGAACTGCCAGCCGCCGAGCGCCGCGTCCTCCCAGCGATTGATATTGCTACCGTACTGGAGACCGCGCCCGAACGGGACGCCGTAGACCCAGTCCCAGGAGATGAGGTGGCGGGTGTCGAAGTCCGACACGGCGCGGTTCAGCGAGGGGTTCCAGGTGTTTTCGATGGTGCTGAAGGTGCCGGTCGCGCCGCTTAAAGGCGCGCTCCTCTCCGCGTCCGAGCCGAAGTCGATGGACTTCGAGAAGGTGTAGTTGAAGTCGTACTGCAAGCCGTGCGAAGACGGGTGCCGCACGATGATCTGCGCTGCGTTGTAGTAGCTCATGCCGATGCTCGCAACAGCGTTGAGCGAGGAGAACTGGCCCTGGAAGAAGCGCGACTGCCCATTCGGGTTATTGGGGCACCCGTAATAGCAGAAGAAGTCCAGGTCGGCGAGCGATGTGGATTCGCCGTAGGTATAGCGGTAGGGCGCCCACTCGTTTGAGTAGATAAACTGTGTCGCGCTTACGCCGCCGGTGGCGAGGTTCGGGAACACATCTTCAAAATAGGGGATGGCCGAAACCTGCGCCGTCGGGTCGCCGCCGTGGATGTCGACCTGCTTTGAAAGCGCGGCGCCGGCAGTGAAGTAGTCGCCGCCGCCTTTCGTATCGACAAAGTCGACCGGCTGCGTGAGATCGAGCTGCTGGAGCAGGTGGCGGCCGAGCCGGCCGATGTAGTCGGTCTCAAGCGTGAGCCCACCCGGGAGTTGCCGCTGGACCGATGCGTCGATGACCTCCGAGTAGGGCGTCTTGAGCTTGTTATCGATGCCCTCGGTGATGAGAAAGCCTCCAGCCGAGGGGGTGTAGGGGAAGCTAATCGGGTTTCCGGGTGAGGTGCCGGAGTTGATCGCCGGCAGGTTGCGCTTGCCGGTGAAACGGGGCGCGGTCTCCGTGCCGTAGCCGGCGGCAGGGTTCACAAAGCTGTTGGTGAGACCGAAGGAGCCTTCCTGGTCGAAGGTATTCACGACGGACTGGCCGTAGTGGTCGAAATACAGTCCGAAGCCGGCGCGCAGGGTGGTTTTCGTGTCGGGCGCATAGGCGACCGAGACGCGCGGCGCAATGTTGAGCTTTTGCCGGGGCCAGTAGCCAGGTCCGCCATTCGCTTTGCCGCTCGGTACAAAGGAGAGCAGCGGCTCATAGACCTGGCCCTCGAGCGCGGCGGACTCGCGCTGCCGGTACCAGGCGTCGGTATCGATGGTGGGAGAAACCTGCTGGCCGTTGCGCTCGTAGGGCGTCTGGAGCAGCGTGTGGCGGATGCCGTAGGTGAAGGTCAGCTTGGGGGTGGCGCGCCAGGTGTCTTCGAGGAAATACTCAAACTCGTTGGTTCGGAACGACCGGTTGAGCAACGCGCCCTGGTCAAGCAGCCCGCCGGTTTGTCCGCCCGGGTTGACGCTATAGTTGTACTGGCTGTTGAGCTGGGGCACGGTGCCGACGAGGTTGGCATAGCCGATCAAAAACGAGTTGGCGAAGCCGTCGGAGTAGGTCGGAGCGCCGTTGCCCAGGGTGGAGGGGGCGGGCTCGTTGTTGAGCCAGTAAGGATTGCTGCTGGCGCTCGAGTAGGAGAGCGCGTCGGTGGAGCGATTGTTGGTGATGAGCCGCCAGTTGCCGCCGACCTCGATGGTGTGGCTGCCCTTGCTCCAGCTCACGTTATCGATAATGTTGTGCACCGGCACGTTGACGATCGTCGAGCGGGTTTCGGCGTTCAGCTGCGTCAGGAAGCGGAAGTCGACGTAGTTGCCGCTGCCGACGCCGCGGTTGGCGTAGCCCTGGCGGACGTAGCCGTAGCGCAGGTCGTTGACGATCGAGTTGGCCGGGGTCCAGGTCCAGCCGGCGGCAATGCCCTTGGTGTTGTCGTCGATCTCATAAGAGGCGGGCTGGCCTGGAAACTGCTCGGCGCCGGCGGTGAGGTCTTTTTGCAGGTTGCCGCGCACGAAGAAGCGATTGCGGTCGTTGAGGGTGTAGTCGAGCTTGAGAATGCTGGTGTTGAGGGTCGCGGGCGCGGGCGAGGAGAACGTGTACGCGCCGGTGTTGTAGCCGTCGCCAGTGTTGAAGCTGGTGTTGAGCGGGTACTGGTTGAAGTAGCTC
>CAXTSA010000104.1:4960-8738 GCA_964246755.1 uncultured Acidobacteriaceae bacterium | reverse complement strand
AAACAGCAGGGTCGGCATGATAAGCAGGTAGCTGCGCCGCAGTGGAATGAAGAGCGATCCCAGACGGCGTGGCTTGGCGTTTCGCACGAGCGTACGTTGACGTTCGGGAAGCCTGTCGTGAACCAAGGCGGCTGTCTGCATCATGCTACTTGTCTATCCCTTGCCTCGGAAAAAGGCTGTGTGCGGGCATTCACGCTAGTGAACAAAGAATGGAATCTGCGTGGCGACGCCGAAGGCTGCCTCCACACCGCGGTAGATGAAGGTCTTCGCCAGGCTGGAGGGAACGAAAAGGATGTCGCCGTCAGAGACGAGAACATCCGCCTGCTTGCCGTAAAGGATATGGTTCAGGTCAAGGTCGACCTCTTCCCGACCGGCTGGAAGCTTTCGAACCAGCTTGGTATCGCGAAGAGCGGCGGTCTTGTTCATCCCGCCCGCAAGGGACAGCGCTTCAATCACAGAAAGTCGCTCGTTGTTGTCGACCAGGATGCCGCCGGGGCGAAGCACATCGCCGATGACATAGATGACTCCGGCCTTCGCGACAACAACAGTATCGCCGGGCAGAATGACTGGGTGAACCTGCGGGTCCAGAGCGGCAGGAGTGGGTTGCAGTGCGATCTGCACCGGATGCTGAGAGTCTCCACGGTGAACGATTGAGACCAGCCGGCCCGCCGTTGTGGAAACGCCGCCGGCAAGCGAGATCATATCGAGCAGGCGACGCGAACCAAGGGTGGGGTACACGCCGGGCGAGCGCACCTCGCCGAGCACTGTTGCGCCTTGTGAGGCAAACTCGGTTTCCGACACGGTAATGTGGGGATTCAAGAGCAGCCCGCGAGTCCGGAACGCGTCTTCGAGCGCCGCCGCGGCCTCCTGCGAATTTAGTCCGGCAAGGTGAATCGCTCCGAGTACCGGAAGGTTGGCATCCCCGTTCTGGTTCACGCGGACCGAGGCACTCAGCTCCGGCGTTTCGAAGACAACCACACTGAGCAGATCACCTGGACCGATCAGGATGGAAGGGGCCTGGTCAGCAGGGTCCACCTGGGATGGAGATTGCTGAGTCGCAGGCGTCGGTGGAGATGCAGACGGGCTTTGTTCTCCGGTCGTAGTCTGCGCCGGGGTTGCCGCCGTGGGTATCTGCGCCAGAACCCCAAATGCGGCAGCAAAGGACACCAACAAAGCGAGTGCGGCGACTCGAAGCGCTGTGGCTCGCAGCATATTACTGTTCAGCATCCATGCCTCCGCCGTAACCAGCACCATAGGTTGAGTTGTAGCTATAGTTGTAGCGCTTGGAATATGTGTAGTAGTTTTCAAGCCGCAGATCTACGTCGTTCACGATGATGCCTTGGACCCGGGCGTTGACGCGGCGCATCTGTTCGCGTACACGCAGCAATGCTTTCTTGCGTGTCACGCCAGAGCGAACCAGGATGAAACACGCATCGACCTGTGGCGCGATCGAGAGAGTGTCGGCGACGGCCAGAACCGGAGAGGTATCTAGAATGATGTGGTCGTATTCCGACCGCCACCGCTGCAGAAGTTCGTCCATGGAGCGGGACGCGAGCGCCTCACCCGGATTGACGGTGACCGGACCGCGGGTAACCAGGGTCAAGTTCGGCAGGTCGGGCAGCGGGTTTTCATACGCGCTTCCCTCTCCTTCACGCACCAGCAAGGTAGACAGGCCGAAGCGGTTGGAAGTGCGGAACTTCATATGCAGCGTGCCCTTGCGCAGGTCCGTGTCTACCAGAAGAACACGGGCCGACCGCCGGGCAAAGGAAATGGCAAGGTTTGCTGCGCAGGTGCTTTTGCCTTCTGTCGCAAAGGAGCTGGTAAGCAGCAGTAGTTTCGGTTCACGATCTACCGCCGAAAGCAAGATCGACGAGCGAAGCGTGCGGAACCCTTCAGAAACGTAGGATTGCGGTTCGGTGTAGGAAATCAGGTCAGGAGAAACCCGGGACATGCGTTCCCTCTCCGCTTCCGCCGCCGGGGTACCGGCAGCGGAGACAACCTTCTTTTGCGCCGGATCGAAGTGTGGAATTACGGCAAGTGCCGGCAGCCCGGCGATGGATTCAGCATCGTCTGACGTCCGAATCGTGTCGTCTATTGTTTCGGCGCACAACGCCAGAACGAGCCCCAGAACCAGGCCTGCGCCGAGACCGATTCCGGCATCGTTGCGTTTGACCGGGAACACGGGCATGGCCGGCGTGGTGGCACGGTCAACCACGTCGATCTGATTTGCATTGAGACCTGCCGTAATCCCGGCTTCCTTCAAGCGCGTCTGCAGGGCGTCATACAGGTCCGAGGCCGAATCAGCGCCGTGGCGCAGAATCTGGTATTCCGCGGAACTGCGATTCTGCTGGAAGGTTTGCTGCTTGGCTGCATCAAGCCGACCTCGCATGAGGTTTTCAGTGCTGACCGCGGTGTCATACTCCACCTGAAAACGGCGCTGCATGTTTGTAATTTCCGCAGCAATGTCTTTGCGAACCTGCGTAAGTGACTCTTGCACCTCGTGCAGTCGCGGCCATTGCGGTCCAAACTTGGACCCAAGCTGCGCCTGTTGCACGGTCAGGGCGGCTTCCTGCTGCTGCAGTTGGGAAAGCGTCGCGGAAGGGGCTACTGAAAGCAGCAGCTCCGGGTTCCCGGTCATCGCCATGCGGTAGCGTGCTTCCTTTACGACCCGGTCAGCCTGCGCCTCCGACAGTTGCTGGTTGGCGATGCGCAGGTTGTCCACCGTAAGATCTTCGCCGCCACCGTTCGGGTCGACGCCGATCAGATTGTTTTGTTTCTGATAGTTTGCAAGCTCGTCCTGGGACTGCGTGACCTGATTTTTGAGCGTGTCAAGCTGCTTGGCGAGGAAGTCAGAGATACGCGTTGTCCCCAGGTAGCGAACGCGAAGACTCCGGTCCATGTAGCTGTTGACGATCGAATTCGCCACAGAGGCGGCCACGATTGGGCTCTGGTTCCTGAAGCGCACTTCCACCAGGTCGGTCCCGGGCTTCGTAGCAATCTTGGTCGAACCCTTAAAAATCCCCAGAATGTCCTTGCGTTGGTTCGGAGACAATTTGCCCTTGTACGGATTGCGGGCGAAAACCTGGGCAAAAGGCTCTTTATGGTAGAGATCGAGCGAGTTGATCACGTCCAGCGATACCGTATCGCTTTGCATAATCGCGATCTCCGTGGCGGTGCGGATTAAGCTCCCTTCGACGCCGCCTTCCTGCTCCTGGACGAGATCCGAGATGCCGATATTGCTCTGCTTGCCGGAGTTGATATCGATCAGGGCGAGAGCTTCGAACTGCGGGATCGTGGTCAGGATGTATACGGCCGCAAAGGCGAGTCCGACCACGATACCCGCAAGGATGAGCCATTTGCGTTTGATCAGGATCTTGCGGACGTCGCTCGGCGTGATAATCGCCTGTTCCGGCGCAAGAAGCGGTCCGGCCGCCATCTGCCGCTCGGATTGGACTGCGGGGCCTTCCATCTTAATAAGCTCCTTGAACGTGGATACTGCGCTGGAAGAGTTGCCGGCGACAGCCAAAGCGGGAAAAGTGGAAATGCGTCCGGGGTCGGCCCTGCATGGGGCAGCGTCTGAGTCCGCCGCGAACTGGACCGCCGAAGCAGGCTCTGTGCTGCTGCGTGGCTATCACGGGCGAGGGGCACTTGAACGGTTGCGGAGCACTCGATCCTGTCGCCGCGGCCCGCACGGAACGGTAAAATAGTTGTTGCAGAGACATCCGCCTTTCGCTACCTGCCCCGCCCGAGTTACGCGAGCGGTCCGGTTCCTACATTC
>CAXTSA010000104.1:0-4950 GCA_964246755.1 uncultured Acidobacteriaceae bacterium | reverse complement strand
TGTTATCGGCAGTTCCAGCGATTTGTCTAGATGCCCTTGCACTCTTGCTGGTGCACGCACAGATTCCTATCCCGCTGTCGGCTGCCCGGCATAGCCCTATCGGACGCGCGGCAGCCTCAAGTTCCACCTGAGTGTAGCCAAGTTGCTACACGGGGTCAAACAAAGTCGTGCCCGGGGATGCACCCAAAGGTACCTGTGCGCGCATCGCGTTCTGAGGTAATATCGGCAGGCGCTTTCGCTAGCTTACGCGTGAAAAGAAGGTGTGGCGGTTGCCCCCGCTCTGCTTTGCGCGATACATGGCAGAGTCCGCCATGCTCCAAAGCTCCGCCGGATCGCTGCCGTCGTCCGGAAACAGAGCAATGCCGATGCTTGCGCTCAGATGGATTTTTCGGCCATCGACGTGATGCGGTGCACCGAGGGCGAAAAGCAGGTCGCTCGCAACTTTTTCCGCGTCACCGAGCGCGCCTACCTCTTCAAGAATAATCATGAACTCCTCGCCGCCGGTCCGCGCCGCGGTATCCACAGTGCGAAGCCGCTGGCGAAACCTGTCCGCGACCTCGCGCAGACAGCTATCGCCGGCGGCATGACCGTAGGTGTCGTTGATCTGCTTGAATCGGTCTAGGTCGACGCAGACGATGGCGACCCGGGTGCCGTGGCGCATGGCTTTAGCAAGCGCGCTCTTCATGCGATCGTGCAGCAGCAAGCGGTTCGGCAGCCCGGTCAGCGGATCGTGGTTGGCGAGGTGGATGAGCTGCTCGTGCGCTTCGACTTGCGCGGTGACGTCCTTGGCAACCAGTAACCGCGCTTCCCTGCCCTGAAAGCCGACGCGCTGCAGCGTAACCTCCACGGCCACCTCCCTGCCCTTGCGAGTTTGGAAGCGCATGGAGTGCGAGCGTACCTGATCGAGGTTCGCCTCCGCGTGCAGGACGGCGCTGCCCGAGGAAGCCGGCTCTCCAGCCAGTTTCCAGTTCAGCTCGATGAGGCCGACCGGGGAAGTTTCCCGTTCCGAAAGCAGATCTCCGATCGTGAGCCGAACCAGATCCTCGCGGCTCCACCCAAACTCACGCACCGCTGCGGCATTGCCCTCGAGCAGCTGCGTGGACTCTCGATCGAAGATCCACATCGGCAGCGGATTACCGTCGAAGAGGCTGCGGTACTGCTCGCGCTCGGTTGCGGCGAGCGTCAGTTCCTCCTCGAACAGAGTCACGAGCATGCCGAAAGCAACCACCACCTTCGGGACGTTCCAGATCTCGGGATCGACCACGACGGAAGGCCAGCGGATCGAAAGCACCATCCCCAAGGGAAACACCGCGGCCCAGCACAGCAGCCCTGCGGTTGTAGTCCAGACACCGGCAGAGCGGCGCCGGAAATCGTGGGCGAACAACAGGGCATAGAAGGCGAACAGCTCCATCAGAATAACGGCAAGCGCGCGGCTGGGCTGGCCTCCATGCAACTCAAACGAACTCCACTGAGAGCAGCCCAGAATCAGCGCCGTTCCCGGTACGGTAATGGTAAGGCGATTGCTCGTGAAGCGCCAAAGAAAGATCAGAGCAAGGCCGTGCCCCAGCAGTGCAAGCGCCACCAGAACCCCGGATGGGCCAATGTTGAATACGGCGCACGCGGTAAGCGTCAGACTCGGCAACGCCAGGCCAAGTGCCGCGGTACGACGGCGCCGGTATCGGTCGAGATCGGGGAAGGAGAGGATGAAACAGATACCGCACAGGATGAGCGCACCCAAGGCTACCGCGTCCACCAGATTGCTCAGGAACTCGGAAGCAGGCCGCAGAAGCGACACCGCGAAGTGCAGGACCGCGCACAGCCACCCGGCGATCCAAAGCCTCAACCGCTCCGACCGGCTGCGGCGGTAGATGGAAGTAAAAAGGAGAACAAAAAATCCAAGAACAACGACATTGAGGAAAAGCGTCTGTCGCATGAGGCCTCGCGCGCGGCTCGCAAAAGTTCGAGAAAACAGGGCGAAGGTGGGAACAGCCGTCTTGCCTTGGCGCCCGGGGCAGAAAGCATCGCCTGCTGCGGAGGCTCAGGAGGTTGAGCCTGGTGGGCGGTGAGGGACTTGAACCCCCGACATCCTGCTTGTAAGGCAGGCGCTCTAACCAACTGAGCTAACCGCCCGTGTCCGCGATCAGCAATGCCTCCAGCCTTGGAAACAAAGCCAGGGGACTCCGGATACAACGATCTTCCTATTCTAGCAGTTTATCGGCGGTTCTCGGCGGTCCGTTCAGTACCTGATCCCGATTGGTACACTCGAGCAGGTGAGCCGGCTTATTGTGAATGCGGACGACCTGGGTTACACGGCCGGTATCGACCGGGCTCTTTCGGAGCTATGGCACGCCGGAGCTCTTTCCTCCGCAACGGCCATGGCATCGGGTCCCTCGCTGGCCGGGAGCATCCGGGCGTTGCCGTCGTCTCTCGGCATCGGCTGCCATGTCGTGCTGGTGGATGGCCGCCCCAGCGCGCAACCGGAGGCGATTCCCTCACTGCTCGAAGCAGGCCGGTTCAAACCAACGCTCGCGCGCTTTGCCGCCGGCCTGCTCAGCGGCCGGATTCGCGAGGGCGAGATCGAGACCGAGGCGGTCGCGCAGATCCGGTCGCTGCAGAGTTCGCTCAAGGAACGCGGGCTGGAGCTCACCCACCTCGACACGCACAAGCACACCCACGTGTTCCCACAGGTTCTCCGCCCCCTGCTGCGGGCCGCGCTCGAAACCGGGGTGCAAGCCGTGCGCAACCCCTTTGAGCCCAAGTGGGCTCGATCCATAACGCCCGGCGCTCCCTTGATCCGTCGGGTCCAGGTCAGCCTGCTCGAGAGCTATCGCGAGGGCTTTTTGCCGGAGGTCAACCGAGCGGGGCTCCGCACTACGGCCGGTGCGCTCGGCGTGCTGGCGACGGGCATACTCGACGCCGGAGTTCTGGAGGCATTGCTGGGCGCGCTCGAGCGCTACGGCTCGGTGGAGCAGTGCTTTGAATTGGTCTGCCACCCGGGATTTCACGATGCGGCGCTCGATGCCCAGCGTACCCGCCTGAGGGCGCAGCGGGAGAGGGAGCGGGAGGCACTGCTGCACACTGTGCCCCGCTGGACCTCGCCGGGGGCTCCGCATCGGCTGACAACCTTTGCACATCTATGAACCAGTTCGGGAACCAGTTCGGGAACCAGTTCGGGAACCAGTTCGGGAACCGGTTCGGAGAACGCCGCGGCGCCAGGAGAAATGGATGAAGATCGGCATCACCTGCTATCCAACATACGGCGGCTCAGGTGTGGTTGCGACCGAGCTGGGCATCGAGCTCGGCGCGCGCGGGCACGAGGTTCACTTCATCACCTACCAGCAGCCTTTTCGACTGTCCGGGCGCGAGCGCGGCATCTTCTATCATGAGGTCGCGGTGCCGACCTATCCGCTGTTCGAGTACCCTCCATATGATCTGGCGCTGGCCACGCGCATGAGCGAGGTCGGCGAGTATTACAACCTGGACCTGCTGCATGTGCACTACGCCATCCCTCACTCGGTAAGCGCGCTGCTGGCACGGCAGATGCTCGCGGCTCGCGGCCGTCGGCTGCCGTTTGTCACGACGCTGCACGGGACCGACATCACGCTTGTCGGGCAGGACCGCTCCTACCTGCCGGTGACGCGCTTCGCCATAGAAAACAGCGACGGCGTGACCGCGATCTCAGACTACCTGCGGGAGAAGACTGTGCAGGAGTTCGCCGTGCGTCGGCCGATCGAGGTGGTGCCCAACTTCGTCAACTGCGACCTGTACACGCCGCTCCCCGAGGAGGAGCGCAGCGCCGGGCGTGCTCGCTACGCGCCGCAGGGAGAAAAGCTGCTGTTGCACCTTTCCAACTTCCGGCCGGTCAAGCGTATTCAGGATGTGCTGCAGGTTTTCGCGCGCGTGGCTACGGAGATTCCGGCGCACCTTCTGCTGGTGGGCGATGGCCCGGAGCGCTCGAATGCCGAGTACACGGTACATTCGCTGGGACTGCAGAGCCAAGTGCATTTTCTGGGCAAACAGGACGAGGTACACCGGCTGCTGCCGCTCGCCGACCTAATGCTGATGCCAAGCGAGCTCGAAGCATTCGGGCTGGCGGCGCTTGAAGCAGCCGCCTGCTGCGTCCCGACCATCGCAACTCGGCAAGGGGGCGTGCCGGAGCTGATTGAGGACGGGGTGAACGGACGGCTATTGCCGGTCGGCGACGTAGAAGGAATGGCCAAGGCTGCCGTCGCCTTGTTGCATGACAAGGAGAAGTTGCAAGCAATGGCCACCGCGGCGCGGCAAACTGCGCAAAGGCGTTTCTGCACCACGCGCATTATTCCGCAGTACGAAGCGTTTTACCGGCAGGTCGTCTCGGAACCGTAACCGCTACTGCCGAAGATTTGTCCGTTCATCAGGAATAGAACAAATTGTGAACCGCTGTAGAAAGCAATTATTTTCAATGCCGGGGTTCTGTCTTGCAGCCAACCCCGGCTTGTATCGCGGATGCCGAGAACAGCTTTCCGCTCTCGCTAGCGCGGGGCGACGCCGGGCTGCGTAACGGCATTGTGCTTGTCCCTGTACACGCGCTGCGACTGGCGATTCTGCGCACGCGAAAGCTGGTGGCGATCCTGTGCGGTCAGGTGACCGTTATCGGCGGCGCGATCGGCCTGCTCCTTACTATGGATGGCCTGCTGGTGCTGTTCCAGCTTGTTGGCGCCCCCTGGGGTGATCTGGCCGGAGGCCTCGCCCTGCTGAATGCGCTGCTGCTCGTTGCCGCGACGGTTATTGATGCTGTGCCGCTGATCGTAGGTGGTCTGGGCGAAGAGCGTGGAGGCGGGCAGCGCTGTGAGCACAGCGGCCAGAGCGAAATGTTTCGCGAACGTGCGCATAGAACAATCTCCTTTGGGATGTGAGCTCGACTAGCTCACTTCACTTCTGCACTGTTGGATTGAGGACTTCTCCATCTGC
>CAXTSA010000103.1:6147-8828 GCA_964246755.1 uncultured Acidobacteriaceae bacterium | reverse complement strand
GGGACGGCTGGTTAGACCGGTCGGGATGCATTTTGATTTGAGTAGACATGCCATAAAGCGGCCGCCAGCCGCGTAGGCGGTTTTGCCTTGCGTACTCCTGAGCAGCAGAAAGTATTGTTCGAATGAAGCGGGACGGTAGTGGTTGCCGTGCCCGATGTCCTCCGGGCGGAGTTGTAAGCGCGATCTGTCTTGGAAGAACGGAGCTTGAGCCTAGACTAGGACTACTTTGCTTCGATTCGCGGGGATGGCAATGAAGGTTTTGATCTTTGCTCTCTTTGTTGTATTTGGGTTTGGCGGTTCGCGCGCGCAGATGCCTGTCTGGCAGCCGTCGCCGGGACATACGCAAGTGCCGATATGGCCGGGAGGCGCGCCGGATGCGCAGCCTGCTACGAGGCCCGAGGAAGCAAGCACGGACACCAAAGAGCCGGTCGCCGGCAGGCCCTGGGTGTATGTGGAACACGTGTCGCGGCCTACGATGACGGTGTATGCGCCCACGGGAAAAAACACGGGCGCCGCGGTGATAGTGTTTCCCGGCGGGGGCTATCAAATCCTGGCCATCGATCTTGAAGGCACGGAGGTCTGCGATTGGCTGACGGCGAAGGGAATCACGTGTGTGCTATTGAAGTATCGCGTGACGGATATGGGGGAGTATCCGAAGTCCGGGCCCTATCCGGAATCACCAATGGCGCTGGAAGATGCGCAGAGGACGGTGGGGCTGGTGCGCTTTCATGCCGCGACGTGGCACATTGATCCGCACAGGATCGGCGTGCTCGGGTTCTCGGCCGGCGGACATCTGGCGGTGGCAATGAGCGTGCATTTTGCCAAGCGTCTCTACCCGGCTGTAGATGCGGCCGATAAGCAAAGCTGCCGGCCGGATTTTGCGGTGGCGATCTATCCGGGGCACTTGTCGCGGTCCGCGGCGGAGTGGGATGCCAGGCAAGGGGCCAGGAAGTTCGTGCTTCCTCCTCCGGATCCTCGTTCAACTGCCGAGGACGCTTTTGCATTGAACCCCGACCTCCATGTCGGGAGCCGGACGCCGCCTACGTTCCTGCTACAGAATGAGGACGACAAGGTGGATGGTGTGAAGCAATCGTTGAGCTATTATTCTGCGCTGGAGAAGGCGGGGGTTCCGGTGGAAATGCACCTGTATGCGCAGGGCGGGCATGCGTTCGGGCTGCGTCGCACGAAGTTTCCGGTGGCGGAGTGGCCCCAGTTAGTGGAGATGTGGCTGGGAACGATCGGGATGGTTGCACACTAAGTGCCCAGGGATTGCAGACGAGAAAGCGGGCGTAGCTTCGCTCGTCTTCCATAGCAGAAGCGAGTTGCATCATCGAATCCCAGAAAAACAGGTCCCTTGGCGCAAAGCGCTATCGCTCCGCTCAGGATGATACCTTTAGAGAACGAATTTACGACTTACCACACTGGAACCCGCACGAATGCTGTTCGCGCGGGTTATGACTCCGGCTTCGCCACACTTCGCTCAGGATGAAGAAAATTGTGGGCCTGGGAGCCTCTTTGCAGATGCTCTGGAGCTGTTGCAGCGAACTGTCGCAGCGAGCTGTCGCAGCGAGCTGTCGCAGCGAGCTGTCGCGATGAACTCGCCTGGGAGTCAGACCGTGAGCGGCGGAAGGGCTGGGCCGCGGGCGGTGTCGAGGCCGGTGACGGGGGGCAAGGAGATGGGGCGCCCGGCGGCGGCAGCCTGGTAGATGGCGGCCATGAGCTTCTGATCCTGCAGGCCTTCGGGGCCGCCGGTGCGGGGCTTGCGGCCGGTGCGGACGCACTCGGCGAAGTGGTCGATTTCAAGCGCGAACTGGCTCTCGTAGTTGAGGGTGAGCTCGCTGGCGCTGGTCGCGATGCCCTCGCGGCGCTGGACGGTGAGTTTTTGCCCGCGGTAGGCGTAGGCCTGGTCAAGACGGCCCCAGGCATCGGCGCCCAGGACCTGGAGCTGCTGCAAGCCGTGGGCGCTGTAGCAGGAGGTGCAGCTGGCGAGGACGCCGGAGGGGAAGCGCAGGGAGAAGTCGACCAGGTCCTCGACTTCACGGAAGCGCGGATCATTGGGCGGGGTGTGGATGTGGGCGGTGATCTCGACGGGCTCCTCGCCAAGCAGCGCGCGGACGGTGTTGAGGTTATAGAGGCCGATGTCCGGCAGGGAGCCGCCGCCGGAGAGCTTTTTGTCGAAGCGCCACTGCGTAGGCGCGGCCATGTTCTGCGTGTTGATGGAGTGAATGGAGCGGATGGGCCCGAGTTTGCCGGAGCGCACCATATCGAGCAGGTAGCGGTTGTTGTGCTCGTACTGGATGCGGTAGGCAATCATGAGCTGGACCTTTGCCTGGTCGCAGGCATCGATCATGGCCTGGCCGTCGGCGACCGAGACCGTCATGGGCTTTTCACAGAGGACGTGTTTGCCGATCTTGGCGGCGCGCTCGGTGTATTCGCGGTGCAGGGAGTTGGGCAGGACGATATAGACGGCCTGGACGTCGGGGTCGTGGGCGAGGTCTTCCATGCGGTCGTACGTGTAGGTCTTCGCGATGCCGTACTGGGCGGCGATGACGGCGGCCTTGGCGGGGTCGCCGCTGACGAGCGCGGTGGGGCGGGCGTGCTTGCAACTGGAGAAGGCGGGCAGGATTTCCTCAAGCGAGAGGCGGCCGAGGCCGATGATGGCGAAACCGACGCGTGCCTTC
>CAXTSA010000103.1:0-6137 GCA_964246755.1 uncultured Acidobacteriaceae bacterium | reverse complement strand
GGACGGGGCTTTGCCGGCGGGGAACGCGAGGCGCCGGCCCGCGCTGATGCCGCGGTCTATCGGGGGTACGGCGGCGGGGCTGCCCTGCGCTTGCGCGCCGGCGGCGAGGGCAGGGCTGACCAGCAGAGCGCCGGCGATACCGCGGCCGCCCTGGACCAGAAGTGTTCTTCGATTGAGCGTCGTGTTTTCCGGGGCGTCGCTGTGCGCCATGGTGGGTTCTCCTGGTGAGCTCGGACAGTGAAATGCCAGTTTGTTCAGGGTGCGGTTCGTATGGCGCGATGCCGCTTCGCTCAGGAATTGCCTGGGAAGCAGAACTGCATTGCTGACCGTAGGATGACGAAAGTTTGAGCGATGCTCTCGCGGATTGAGGCACCTGTGTTCGCGGTCCAAACATCCCATATGCCGTGAGAGGTCGGGCCGGGACAGAATGGCCCGGGAAAGAAGGATGGAGACGATGAACAAACATTGGAAAACGAGATTAACGGGAGCCTTGGCCGCGCTGACAGTGAGCAGTGTTGTCGCAGTGGCGCAGTATGGACCACCCCGGGACCAGTACCAGGGGCAGTATGACGATCAGCACTGGGGGCGTGGACCTCAGGGCTACTCCGACGATTACCACGAGCAGCAGGGGCGGCCGATGCTGGGTGCGCGGCAGGGCTGGTCGGCCGGGTTCGCGCAGGGGCAGGACGACCGGAACCATGGGCACAGCTACCGGCCGACTCACGTGGATACCTTCAAGAATGTGCCGTCTTCGCCGGGCGGGTATTCGCGGGACCAGTTCAAGCAGGAATACCGGGATGCGTTTGTAAAGGGCTATGGACGGGGGTATGGACGCTAGCGGTCGCTTACATGGCCATGTACCCTCCATCTGCCATGATGAGCGCACCGGCTACAAAGCTGGAACGAGCTAAGTCAGAATGAGCGCTGACTTTTTATTCGGCTCAGGCATTGCCTGATCCGGTAAAGGGTTTGTTGACTCTGAGCGACCGCGAGCTCGCGGTTGCAGCGACCACCTTGCGGGTCGGCATCGCTTCCTAGCTTATCTGGCGGAACAAGCAGTTAGGTTGGAATGCCAATGGAGGGCCCTACAGCGGGTAAAGCTGGGGCCTTCCTCTCTTCTTTTCCCACCGGGAGCGATCACAACGTTTGAGAATCGAGGGTCGCTTGCTTTTCGGCACCTTCCCGATGTGAGGATCTTGTTTCACGACGAGCTCGCAGGCACGAAGTAAGCTCTGCTTAAAAATCTGACGCATCGACCGAAAGCAATTGCCAATTGGATAGTTCTTTACCCATGATCCGATTTGTTTGCTCATGATGCGGTCAAGATATGTGAACCAAACGGCTGGTGCATGTCTCGCGTCTGGACCGAAGCTTCTCTTCATGGCGCAGCCGGGAGTTGTTATTACGAAGGACGTGGCCAGGTGGTACACAGAACACCTTCGCAACTCGCGAATGGTAGACTTTGGGCGGGCACTGCACTACCTGCAGGAAGATAACCCGCACCGGATCGGAAGCGAAATAGCGGCGCGGCTGCCTGGTCTCGACATAGGCATTTCCTAATTCCCGATGCGTGACCCGACGGCCTCAGCCGGTGAGTGTATTCCGGAGCGTATACCGGGTTATCAATGGAGCGGGGGCTTCGGCGTCCAGCAATGAACGTTCGCGTGTTGACACTCGATTGCTGTATACGCGGAAGACCACCCGCACAGTAGTTCCTCATGCTTCCTCGGAAACCGTCACGAGCAATTTGCCTTGGGAACCGCCATGCTCTAAGTGAGCTTGCGCTTCACCGACGCGTTCTAGCGGGAAGCGCCCGGAAATTGTTAGGTGCACTTGCTCATCGTCCAGCATTCCGGCTACTCGCTCCAGGTCTTCGCGGGTTGACTGGGCCATGGCAAACCGGGATCGCTGTCCGGGTGAGCGTGCGAGGGCAGGATTCGGTATCCCCGCTGCCAGCACGAGCACCCCTTCCGGCCTCAAGGCAGCCCAGGATTTCTCCTCGGCCTCGCCCCCTGCGAGATCGAACACCAGATCCATCTGGCCCGCGAGCTCTTTCAGCTGATCCGTGTTGTAGTCGATTGCTACGTCGGCACCGAGCTCCCGCAGAAAATCCCTGTTCCTGCCGGAGGCAGTCGCGTACACGGTCGCACCGAGTTGATGCGCGAACTGAACGGCGAAGTGACCGACCCCTCCGGATCCCCCCTGGATTAACACATGTTGGCCGCGTTGCATTTCGCCCTGCGTTATCAGACCATGCCAGGCCGTCATGGCTGCCAGGGGAACAGCCCCTGCCTCGACAAGGGGAATGGATTGGGGCGGCGCAGCGACTCGGTCCGCGCGAAGGCATACGTACTCCGCGAAGGTACCCCGGTCTGCTCCCGGAAAGCCGTAGACGGCGTCTCCGGGCTTCCATTCCGTGACGCCGGTGCCCACCTCTTCCACGCGGCCGCTGGCATCGAAGCCGAGCAGCAAGGGCAGGCGCGCCGCCGGGAACATGCGGGGCAGTTCGCCGGCGCGGGCCTTGACATCGGCGGGGTTCACACTCGTTCCTGCAATGCGGATGAGTACTTCTCCAGGCTGGGGTGCTGGCCGTTCGATCTCCTGGAGGCGGAACTGGTCCACTTCTCCAAATCGAGGCAAGATCATTGCCTTCATCGTCTTTACTGCATTGCTACCTGAGTCCTGTGACATGGCCGAGTCTCCTTTTCAGCGGTTTTCCGACGCCGAGATCTTTAACGTAAAGTGATAGGTTAGAACGGACAATGCCGGAGTGTACGCGTTTTCGTCGCCATCGTACGGAGATCTCCTGAACGCAACTATGGACCCACTCTCAGATGTGCTCTCTCTGCTGAAACCCGTGAGTTATGGCTTCGGCGGCCTGACCGCGGGGGGCAGTTGGTTGCTGGATTTTCCCGAGTACCAAGGGATCAAGTGCTATGCCATCGTAGAAGGAGAGTGCCGGCTAGCTGTGGAAGGGAGTCCGGCAGTCGTTTATCTTCAGGCAGGCGACTCGGTTGTTCTCCCGCATGGAAGGCCGTTCCTGCTCGGAAGCGACCTGGCGCTGACCCCGGTGGATGCACGGACGCTCGTTGAGACGAGGCGCTACAACGGTCTTATTTCATGCGGCTCAGGAGAGGGATTCTTCCTTGTCGGAGGGCACTTCCTGCTGGACGGAGATGCCCATATTCTTCTCAGTCTGCTGCCGCCTATCGTGTCGCTGCATGGTGATCGTGAGAAAGAAGCAATGCGCTGGCACATCGAACGCCTTGGGGAAGAGCTGCGCGTACCCAAGCCGGGCGGAGCGCTTATCGCACAACAGATTGCGTACAGCATGCTGGTTCAGGTTCTTCGCCTTTATCTCGGGGAGGTCGAAAAGGACGGCGTCGGCTGGCTGTTCGCACTCTCAGACAAGCAGATCAGTTCATCGCTTGAGCGGATGCATGGTGATCCAGCGCACCGTTGGACAGTGCTGGAGCTTGCAAAAGTCGCGGGGATGTCGCGCACAACCTTCTCTGAGATTTCAAGGCCAGGGTGGGAATGCCACCGTTGGAGTACCTCACGCGCTGGCGTATGCGTCTAGCTGGAGAACGGTTGTTGCATTCAAATCAGGGCGTTGGAGAGATCGCACCCCCTCTAGGTTACGAATCCGAGAGCGCTTTCAGTGCCGCCTTCAAGCGCGTCATGGGCAGTTCTCCGCGGTCGTACATGCGTGCCCTACACGGGAGCGGCTCGACCGCACCGCGCTAGGTGTCTGTTGCGAACTTTGAGGTGAAAAAGGAACGGCTTGTCAATCCGAGGGGGAGTTATCGCCGGGTAAGGTCAGGTGGTAAGTGCTTTAGTGCGGTGTCCGCAACGCCCTGCATCTGCGTTTTTGTGGCTCCGCTTGCACCCTGCACCATGATTGGCTTGTAACTGGATGCGCTTGGCACTGCTTGGAAGGGCTCCTATTTGCCGATGCAGAAGCTAGAGAAGATGAGGTTGAGCACATCGTCGGGGGTGGTGGCGCCGGTTAGGGCGTCAAGCTCGCCGAGTGCGGTGTAGAGGTCCAGCAGCAGCAGTTCGTGGGGCAATCGGTTGTTCCTTGCTGCCAGAGCTGCCTCGATAGCGGTTTGCGCTGTGCGCACGGCCGTGTGCTGGCGGAGGTTGGTCAGCATGGCGGAGTCGGGGGTGAAGCCGCCCTCGCCGGTGACCGCCGCGTGCATGGCTGTTCGCAGGGTGTCGATGCCGTTTCCCCTCAGCGCGGACACGGAAACAATGGTTGCCGAAGGCGCGAGCTCTTGCAAGCGTGAGAATGCGGGCGCGTGAAGGCCGGCTCTGCCGTGCGTCCCTATTGCCGTTTCCGGTGCCGTTTCCGGTGTGCTCTCGGTCGCGCCGTCTGTTGCGCTCTCGCCAAGCAGGTCGGATTTATTGAGAGCGACCAGGAGCGGACGGCCTTCGGCTGCATGGAGCAGGGCTTCTTCCTCGGCGTTGAGCGCCGCTGTGCTGTCGAGCACCAGTAGGACGAGGCCGGCATCGGCGAATGCTTCGCGCGACCGGGTGATGCCGATGCGCTCGGCTTCGTTTGCTGCTTCGCGGAGCCCGGCGGTGTCGACTAACTCGACGGGGATGCCGCCCAGCGAGAGCCGCTCCTGCACGGTGTCGCGAGTGGTGCCGGGCTCGGCCGTTACGATGGCGCGCTCGCGCTCGAGAAGGCGATTGAACAGCGAGCTCTTCCCGGCATTGGGCCGTCCTACGATGGCAAGCGTGAGGCCCTCCGTGAGCAGCCGGCCCTGCTTGAAGGAGCGCTCCAGCTCGGTCAGGGAGACTTGCAGATGAAGCAGCCTTTCCTCGAGGTCCGCATCGTTGACTACCGGTGTGTCGTCTTCCGCGAAGTCGATTCCGGCTTCGAGAACCGCGATCAGCGCGATGAGTTCCTGTTTGAGGGGCGCGACGCGTCGCGACAGGGCGCCCCCGAGCTGCTGCGCGGCGACCTGTGCCCCCAGCAGCGTTTGCGCGTCGATCAGGTCGCGTACGGCCTCGGCCTGGGTCAGGTCGAGCCGTCCGGAGAGGAAGGCGCGCTCGGTAAACTCGCCGGGTGCGGCCAGGCGCGCGCCGCGGGCCAGCAGCAGGCGCAGCAGGTGCTCGAGCAGAACCGGGGAGCCATGCGCGGCGATCTCGACGACGTCCTCTCCGGTGTAGGAGCGTGGGGCCTGGAACCAGGTCACGATGGCTTCGTCGAGTTTTGCGCCGGTTGCGGGGTCGAGGAGGTGGTAGAAGCGCGCCTGCGCGGGGACGAGCGGGCCGGGGAGGCCGCCTAGAAGGGGCGCGGCCGCGGCGAGCGCGCCCGGGCCGCTGAGGCGCACGATGCCGATGCCGCCGCGTCCGGGAGGGGTGGCAGTGGCGGCGATGGTGTCGCGAGATGGGTCCGTTTCTGGTTCGGGCATCGAGAGCATTTAGTTGGTTTCAGCGGCGGCGACCGCGCTCGGGTCCACGGCGGCGGTCTCGATCGCCGCCCGCGGGCCGCCGTTCGCGGTGTATGGTCGGCGAAGGCGGCGGGGTATAGCCTGCGCGATCAAAGCCGGCGGGAAACACGACCAGCACGCGTTGTGCGCCTTCGCCCACGGAAGCGGTCTCCACGCCGGCGACATCGCGCAACGCGAGATGAAGCAGGCGCCGCTCGCGGGAATTGGTGGGCGCAAACGGGAGCGGCTGCCCGGTGCGAAGGACCGTTTCGGCAGCGGTCTGGGCTCGCAAGCGAAGCTCCTGTGCGCGCAGAGCTTTAAAGTTTTCGGCGTCGAAGGAAACCTTGTCGTGCTCGTCGCTTTCCAGGCGAATCAGTTTAGCCGCGACATGCTCCATCGCGCGCAGCAGTTCGCCGTTGCGCTCGACCAGCAGCGGCGCGTCCGGGCCGGAGAGTTCAACGTAGATTTCGCGGGCTTCGAAGCCGTGGGGGTCGGCCGCGCCGGCGCCCGCGACGATACGGTAGCGCAAGCGCAGGCGGCCGCTGCCGGTGAGCAGCTTAAGGAACTGGACGATGGTTTCGGCGGCGGCTTTATAGTCTTCGATCGGCACTTCTTTAGTTTACAAAGGCAAGACCCCCTGCGCGGGAGGCGGCCACTTCGTGGGCAATTTGCGAGGTGGATACGGTGCAAAGCCGC
>CAXTSA010000102.1:8621-8865 GCA_964246755.1 uncultured Acidobacteriaceae bacterium | reverse complement strand
CTGGGGACTGGACGAAGGGCTCAAGCGTATCCCGCGCGAGCGTCTGGACGCTGAGATCCACATGCACGCGATGGCGCACCTCAACATGATCCGCAACTGGGTAGGGCAGAGCACAGGCGAGGACTTTTACGAGTTGTGCGACAAGTACGGCATCCTGATCTGGGACGAGTTTTTCCAGCCCAACCCGAGCGACGGGCCCAACCCGGACGACCTTCAAACTTACCTCGCCAATGTTCGCGACAAG
>CAXTSA010000102.1:0-8598 GCA_964246755.1 uncultured Acidobacteriaceae bacterium | reverse complement strand
TCCTTCCATTGCCCTATGGTGCGCGCGCAACGAGGGCTACCCTCCGCCGGAGATCGACAATGTGCTGCGGACGATGCTTCCAGAGCTCGACCCGGCGAGGCTGTACCAGCCGAGCTCCACTGCCGGCCGCGGCGTCATGTCGAGCGGGCCGTACTACTGGCGCGAGCCGCGGGCTTTCTACGTGTACGACGCTCCGTTCAAGACAGAAACCGGCGAGTCGGTGCACGGCATGATGCCTGAGAAGGACTGGGAAACGATTGACGACGATTGGGCCGAGCACGATCTGGCCAAGGGCGCGCAGCACGGCGACACCTACCCCTATGTGCTGGCCGGTCGCTACGGACGCATTGCGAACCTGGCCGACTTTGTACGCAAAGCGCAGCTGATGAACTATGAGGCGTTTCGCGCGATGTACGAAGGGCGCAACGCCAAGCTGTTCGCGCCGTATACCGGCATCCTGACCTGGATGAGCCATCCGGCGCAGCCGAGTTTCGTGTGGCAGCTGTACCACTACGACCTGGAGCCGAACTCCTCGCTGTTCGCGGTCGAGTCGGCCGCCGAGCCGGTCCACATCCAGCTCGACGAGTCGAATGGAACCCTGCAGGTGATCAATAACCTGCCGCAGCCGGTCGCCGGCGCGACCGCGCATCTCTCACTGCTGAACCTCGACGGAAAATCGGCCCTGGAGCGGAACTACCCGGTGAGCGCGGCCGCGGATTCGGCGAACAGTCTCGGCGAGCTGCCGCTGCCGGGTGGGTTGTCGGCGGTGTACTTCGTAAAACTCGAGCTGCGCGGGACAGACGGCGCGGTGCTCTCGCGCAATCTGTACTGGAAAGCGAACGCGGCACAGGGGGAGGACCTGTCGCCGCTTGAGAATCTGCCGACCGTTCAGCTGAAGGGCGCGGTCACGCGTCGCGACGCGAACGGTCGCGTGTTGCTTGACGTGACGCTGAGCAACGGGGGCACGACGATGGCGCTGATGGCGCATCTGCAGCTGCGTCGCAAGGGCTCCGGAGAGCGCGTGCTGCCCGTTTTTTACAGCGACAACTATCTTTCGCTGGCCCCGGGCGAAACCCGCACCGTAACGGTGGATGCTGCCGTTGCCGATCTGAAAGGCGATACGCCGCTGCTGGTGCTCGACGGCTGGAACACGACCGTGGCCCCGGTCACGAATGCCGACAGCGCACTCGACACCAACGTGGAGGCGGAGGTGAACCACTGGCCCGCAACCGGACTGCCGATGATCAAGGCGGGACTGAAAGGCGCGCAGTAAAGCGCGCCGCCGGCGCTCAGGTGAGCTTCAGGTACGTCGTATACGGCTGATCTCCCAGGTCGACGAAAGGCCGGAGAGTGAGCGGGCCCGAACCGGTCTCGATCACCCACTCTTCACGCGCGACCTTCCGCGCCCCGAGCGCCTGCTTGCGGGTCACCGCCGGCTGAGCGCTGGCCGTGACTGGCATCGCGGCCGGCAGGTCGGCTGATACGGCTGCCGGCAGGACGGCAAACAGGACCAACGGCCCCTCGAGCACGGCAACAGTTTCCGGATGCGCGGGGTCGATAGGCTGCAGGCGGGGTTTGGACGGAAGCTCCAGCTCCACGCGGTCCCCAGTCTTCCATGTGCGGCGTATCTGTGCGAAGCCGGTCGAGACCTGCACCGGAAAAGCGCGCCCGTTCACACGGATACTCGCCTCTTCCGCCCAGGCTGGAATGCGCAAGTGCAGCGCGAAGTTCGTTGCGCTGGACGCCGTAACTCGCAGCTCGATCCGGTCGCTGTAGGGGTAATCCCCCAACTGCTCCAGTGCAAGCGAGGCCGAGCCCTCACGCCAGCGCAGCACCGACGGGATGTACAGGTTCACCCAAAGTCCGCCGCTCTCCCGGAAGTAGGTGTTGATTCCGTAATCCGCCGCCACTTGCGGCAGCGTTCCGGAGCAGCACGGCCAGCGGTGGTCGGAGTAGACCCGCTTGCCCCCGAAGTTATAGTCGGAGTAGTAGAACGCATGTCCATCGGGCTCGATCGGTTTGACCCCGAGCACCGAGTTATACATCACGCGCTCCATGCTGTCTCCATAACGGCCGTCGCGGGTCACGCGCAGCAGATAGCGTGTCAGCTTCATATGCGCGTAGGAGCCGCATGGCGTTTCAAAACTGTTATGGCTCTTCGTAAGACTCGCGAAGACTTCCCCGGATCCAGGTGCGCGAAGCAGCTCATCCGGTCCCCACCCGCCGGTTGCAAAGCTCTGCTGCTCCAGCATGTCAAAGCCGTTGCGGGCCGCATCGAGGTGCTTGCCGCTGCCGCCTACCATGTAAGCCTGCATCGCCGAGCACAGCGCGTTGACATAGCTGTACGCGTGCTTGCCCCCGAGTACGTTGATTCCCTTCGACAAAGGATCGAAGTACGTCTTGTCGTCGAGGTACTGCCCGGCCATATCGAGATAGCGCCGCCCGGCGCCCATTGCGTACACCAGATATAGGTTTTCCGGGATCGTGTAACTCTCATCCCAGTTCCACGAAACATCCTTCCCCGCGCGCCAGGGGATCTCGCGGTCTACGGCATGGCCGGGCAGCTGGCCTACAGCAGCATCGGTCGTCGCATCGAGAATCCGAAAGGCATCCGGGTCGCCCGACAGCCGGTGCGCGTCCATCAGGCCGCATACCAGCTTGTCATAGCAGTAAGCGGGGAAGCGGTTCCGCTCGTAGTAGACCGGGGCGATGGTTTTCGCGTAGAGCCGGTTCAGGGTGAGGACTTTCTCGCGCGTGGCCTGGTCCCCGGTCGAGCTCCCGTTGCGCGCCAGCGCGGAAACCCACTGCCCGAACGTGGCGCTCGGCGCGAGGCCGTCTTGATCCGTCTTGTAGTCGTAGTCGGCCTTGTATTCGTACCATCCGCCGAGGGTTTCGCCCGGCGCGTCCTGGCCCGCCATGGCCCGGAACGGCTTCAGCAGACTGCGATTGTCAAAACCCATCAGGATGCTATGGGTGTTCTGAAGCTGGGCAACGTGCGGCGCGCTCTTCACCGTCACCTGGGCGTAGTCGACCTCGTCCAAGGCCACCGCCTGCAAGCGCTGGCCAAAGCCCCGCCCGCGCAAGCCTTCGGCAGCGGTGAGGAGAGCGCCGGCCTTGAGGAACGTGCGTCGGGAGAGAGTGCGCTGCATGAGGGACCGGTCCTTTTCTGTAGCTCCGCGCTGGTTGTTGCCAGGCTGAAATTCAGGAAGCTTTCAGCGCGGGGTTCAGCGAACAGCCGAGCGTGGCAATGCCGAACGAGCCAGGAGCGACAACGATTATTGTATGAGAGCCGGGAAAAGAACGAAGTCGCGTAGTATCGAATGCGATTTCCTGCGAGTGACTCTCATGAGCGATCGAACGAGTTTGAGCGGTGTCCTGTTTCTATGCGCGTTGTCGGCGATGGTACCCCACCGCCTGCTCGCGCAGGCACCGGCCGTGCCGGAGTGGGCGCAGCCGGGCTCCCCGACGCACACCCAGGTAGCGCCTCCGGCGGACTTCCACCGGCCGAGCAGGAACTTCGACACGCCCATCGGCCTGTTTCAGGGCCAGTCGGACATCGGAGCCGCACTCGTGCCGGGCAGCGCCACCTATGACGCGGGCACGAAGCAGTACACCGTTCATTCCGCCGGCTACAACATCTGGTACTCCCGCGACGAGTTCCGCTATCTCTGGAAGCGGATGTCCGGCGACGTTTCCCTCGCGGCCGACGTCAGCTTCCCGGACCCGCAAGGCTACAGTGACCGCAAGGCGGTCCTGGTCATCCGCCAAAGTCTCGACGACGACTCAGAGGAGGCCGTAACCGGCGAGCACGGTACCGGCATGATCCACCTTGCCCAGCGCGCGAAAAAAGGCGCTTCCATGCAGGATATGCAGTTTCGCTTCGGCGGTACCCTCGCCGATATCATGGCAAAGCGCATCGGAATCGAAAAGCGCGGCGATGCCATCGCCATCTACGTCAGTATCGCGGGTGAACCCATGCACCAGTTTGGCCCACCCACTACCCTGCACTTCGACGGACCTTTCTACGTGGGCATTGGCTTTTGCTCGCATCTGCCGGCCAAGTCCGATACCGCGGTGCTCTCGCGTGTCACGCTTGAAAACTCGGCGGGAGGGGTGCGGTGAGAGCGGACCGAACTCTCCCTGGCACGGCGGCTAGCAAACCCCAACGCCCGTGCACTCAGGAACGCGCATGACCTCCAACGCAGAACTGGGCCGACTGCTCCAGGCTCTCGAGGCCAACTGGCAAACGGAGATGAGCGGCTTCTACACCTACTCCACGCTCGCCGAGCGGGAAGCCGACCCCCAGCGGCGGAGCGCGCTGCGCGGGCTGGCGCGGGCTGAAAAGCACCATGCCGACCTGTGGGCCGGCCGCATTGAGGCACTCAATGGCAACCCGCCTACTTACAAGGGCACAACCGCCGGCGAAGCCAATACCCTGAGCACCCGCGTCGGCGGAGACGAACTGGCACTGCGCCGGCTGGAGCTGGATGAGAGCCGGGACGTCGCCAAGTACGGCAAGCAGCTGCGCGAGCTGGGCGATGAGGAGAGCATCGCGATCCTCAAAGAGGTTATCGAGGACGAGCAGCAGCACTACAGCACTCTCGGCAATCTCATCCGGGATCGGTTGCCCCGTCCGCAGGCTGCCGCCGAGCAGGCCCAGCATGCGCTCGATGAACTGGTAGCCGCGCGCGAAAAAGGACGGCGAAAAACCGCGAGCTGGATCGGCGACGCAATCTACGGTGTCAATGACGGCCTCGGTTCCATCTTCGGCATCGTCTCGGGCGTATCGGGAGCGACGCTCGGCAATAGTCGCTTCGTTCTCATCGCAAGCCTCGCCGGCATGATCGCGAGCGCACTCTCCATGGGATCGGGCGCGTACCTGGCAGCGAAAAGCGAGCGCGAGATTTACCAGGCGGAGTACGCCAGGGAAGAAGAAGCTGTCGCGCTCAATGAAGGGGAAGCGCGAGAGTTGTTGTCGCTGACTTACCAGGTGCGAGGACTGACTGCCGAGGATGCCGACCGATTTGTCGACCACATGGCGAAAGACCGCACGCGGCTGGTGCAGGCACTGGCGCGCGAACGGCTCGACACAACGGAAGAGGGCTTGAGCAAGCCTTGGACCTCGGCTATCTCCGGTGCCCTGTCGACTGCGGTGGGGGCCTTCATCCCCATCGTCCCGTTCTTTTTCGTTTCGGGCCTTACGGCCGTGGTGATCGCGGCGGTCGTCTCGCTGCTCGCTCATTTCGCGGTGGGCGCGGCTAAATCATTGATCACTATTCGCTCCTGGTGGAGCAGCGGTGTTGAAATGACATTGGTCGGCGCCATCGAGGGCGCAGTAACGTATGCCATCGGCGTGGCGCTAGGGCATATCGGCGGATCTACCTAGACGACATGGGAAAGCGAGCGACTGATTCGCGACAAGGTCCAGCTATAAAGCGTTCCATCTCCCGCTCGCTCTTGTTTTCACTCCCTTTTGTGCAGGAGTCAAACTTATAACTGTGTCCAGCCATTCAGAAGCGATAAAATACGACTTGGAATGCCCTATCCAAAAGTCGTCGCTCTTATCGATGCCGAGATCGATCGTCTGGTCACGGTCCGCAATCTTCTTCTTCCAATCGCCGTTTCTCCCAAAGCAAAGGGGAGAAAGCAGACCGTTCCTGTTCCTTCGGAAGCACAGCCGGCACTGCTGGCGGTGTCGGAGCCGATCACACATGCGCCTGCCCCGCCGGTGGAAAGGGCCGCTGCGCAGCCGGAAGCTCACCCTGCGATCGAAAAAATCGTGAAGAAGGAGCGCAAGGCGCGCGCGCCCATGTCCCGAAGAAAGACGACTCCGCTCGCGACGGCGCTCCGTGGATCCGTGCCCGCAATGCCCGTCTTTGTTTCAGCAAACGAGGTGCGTACGGCGCAAACTCAAAAGGTGAAAGCGGAAGCGGTTGGCCCAAATCAGTTCGCATCTTCACAGCATGAAGCGCTGACGCCGGAATTACTGTCGCAGCGGTGGCTCCGCGGCATAGCGAATTAGGCTCGCGCCGCAGGTGCGGCGAGTGCAGAATGCATGCATCGCGAAAGCACGCTCGGCGCCGCGGAATTCGAGGGTCTATCTTCACCGAGGTTCTCCCGGTCGCCCTGAGGCAGCTATCAAAGGATAGCCCGTCGGTTGTCAGTTCGTTCTGCCTTCAATTCGGACGGAAACAAACCTGGAGTGCTTTCGAGAGGCCAGTCCTGACCGGAAACCGATACCCGGCAACCAATCCAAACACAACCAGGCATGCGCTAGCTTCCTCGTATGGCGTACTTCGCGACCCTTCGCGAACAGGATTTTCTATGCACACCGCCTGATCGTTACCATTGCTAAAGCTGATCCTATCGCAGCCATGATCTGGGAAAGCAATGCTCCGGAAAGGCGAAGCTTACTTTCCTGCCTTTTGAGCAGCCCAGCGCTTCTTTTGTGCATCCGCGATACGCTTGCGAGCTTCCGCGCTTAGTACACGCTTCGTGCCCGCCGGCCGACCGACACGCTTTTTCACAACCTGCTTCGCAGCGCCGCGAGTGCGTGGAGTTACTTCCTCTTCTTCGCTGGCCAAAATGTTGCGTGCCTGCTGAAGCAGAGCGATTTCCTTGTCGATTGCTGCAATGACTTCCTTGTTTGCCATGAAATACAGCTTATCGCACCCGGCGCTATGTGGACCGGAATTGGGAAAAAAGAATGAATACGTGGACGAAATCTTGTCGACTTAGGTGCGAATAGGTTGTGATAACTCCTGAACCTTAAGCGCAAATGAAGCATAACCAGCGGGTATGACTCGCACACAAAATGCTTCAGCAGAGTCTTACGCGCCCGAGCCGTGGTGCGAATCGATTGCGGACCGAAGCTAGCGGAAAATTGAGGCCCGGCGCAGTCCCGCATATCAGCTACACCTGGAGCGCCGAAAGCGGACCGGTTTCTTACCATGGAAAGTGCCTTGAGCTTCTCCGCGCCCGGGGGCAGCGCTTCTCCGGAGGAGGTCTGCCGGATCCGCTGCCCGCAGCGATAAAGCCGCGCGCTTCCAGCCCAGGCGCAGCGCCCAGAAGATTCTTCTCTTGTACAACGGTTGGGCTCCGGAGTTATGATCAGCCCGGCTACACTTTTGCTCGCTCGCAGGGAAGTTTTCTGAGCAGGGCGCGAAGAAATAGAGCGGATGGCCCGAAGAGGTCGCCGAGTTCCACCCTTAAGGAGCCAGTCATGGCAAACAAGCAGTACGTGCAAACCGCAGCTCGAGTAGCGCTGGTGTCAGCGACAGGCGCATTCGCACTGTACGCGCCCGGGGTCCGGGCCCAGTACAACGCATCGATTCAGGGCACCGTCACCGACCCCGCAGGCGCGGTGGTGCCGAATGCCACCGTCACGCTGACCAATACCGAAACCAGCCAGGCCATCACCCACAAGAGCTCGAGCTCCGGCGTGTACAGCTTCAACCAGCTCGCGCCCAGCCGCTACACCGTCTCCGTAACGGCGAGCGGGTTCACCAAAAAGGTGCTCGATAACGTCCAGGTAACCCCGGAGCAGGCAAACTCCGTCGACGTGCAGTTAGGCGTAGGCTCCGACACCCAGACCGTGACCGTATCCGGCGACCAGGCCCAGGCCCTCGACACCGAAACCGCGACCATCAGCGGCACAATTACGGCGAACCAGATTCAGCACCTACCTTCGTTCGGGCGCGATGTGTTTCAGTTGGCGCAGTTGGCGCCGGGTACATTTGGGGATGGCGCGCAAGGTTCCGGTGGTGGCAGCTCGAGTTTGCCAGGCTCGAACCGGTCAGGCTCCGGCGCGGCTGAGGGTATTTTCTCTACCGAAAATGCGCCGCAGATCAGCGGCAACGGCGGCCAGAACGAAAATAACGGTATATCGATCAACGGGATTAGCACGGTCAGTGCCGTCTGGGGCGGAGCTTCGGTCATTACGCCGAGCGAGGACTCGGTCAAGGATGTGCACATCGTGTCGAATGGCTACGATGCGTCGAGTGGACGCTTCTCGGCGGCGCAGGTGCAGGTCATTACAAAAAATGGCACCAACCAGGCGCACGGCAGCGCCTTTATCAAGATTGACCGTCCGGGGCTGAATGCTTACCAGCGCTATAACGGCCCTCAATCCTTTGGCGGAGGTACCCCCACGGCGCGCGGTGTGAATCGCGATCAGAGCCGCTTCAACCAGTTCGGCGGCACAGTCGGCGGCCCGCTTTGGAAAGATCACGTGTTCGCGTTTTTTGCTTACGAGGGGCTGCGCAATGCAACGACTTCCTTTACGCAGGGCTGGTACGAGGCCCCGGGTTTCGCCGCGCTCGCGACACCCGGTACGATCGCGTCGCAGTATCTGGGGTTTGCCGGCGAGAGCCCCAGCTACACGAATGTTCTGCCGGTAAGTTGCGCGACCATCAGCCTGGTGGAAGGGGTGAACTGCGCAACCGTCACTGGTGGTCTCAATCTCGGGACACCGCGCACCAACGCCGCGAGAGGCACACTCGACCCGACCTGGGTCAGCAGCCAGAACCCAGGCATAGGGAATGGGCTTGGAACGACGCCGACGATCGCGTTTCTCAATACCACGAATCCGACAAACAT
>CAXTSA010000101.1:0-8898 GCA_964246755.1 uncultured Acidobacteriaceae bacterium | reverse complement strand
TCCCGGGGTCGGAGATGCCGGGGGTGCCGGCGTCGGAGACCACCGCGATGCGCGCCCCCGTCTGCAGCGCGGGCAGCAGGTCTTCCATCGCGCGCGCGTGCTCGTTGTGCTCGTGGAGGCTGACGAGCGGCTTGCTGATCCGAAAATGGGCAAGCAGCTTGCCGGTTTGCCGGGTGTCTTCGCAGGCAATGCGGTCAGCGGAGCGGAGCACCCGGAGGGCGCGCAGGGTAATGTCTTCGAGGTTGCCGATGGGGGTCGAGACAAGATAGAGCCCGGGCGCAAGGGGGTGGTCCTGGGCTTCGGGCGAAGTTTCAGGGACAAGTTCGGCGGCGAAACCGGGCTGCGATTGTGACTCTTCGTTGCTCATGGTTGGTCTGGCATTGCGCGAAAGCCCGTCGGTTGCTTTGCCCTGGCGCACCTCGGATGCAGTCTCCGCCCTGACGGCAACGTGCATGTTGAACCCTGACACCCTCAACCTGAATCCCTAGCGGCTGCCTTTGCTGCCTTCGGCGGCGCGCAGTTTGCGCTGTTCGAGCAACGGGACCATGCTCTGGCGAAGGTTCTGGAGCGTGACCATGCCGAGCACCGAGCCGTCCTCGTCGGCGACCGGGATCATGCCGACGCGGCCCTCCCTCATGCGGCGGATGGTCGAGCCGAGCGTGTCCTCGGGCGCGGCAATCAGGAAGTTGCGCGCCATGACGGACTGCACGTAACCATTGCCGTCGGAGCGGAGAGAGGCCAGAATGGCTCCGCGGGAGACGACGCCGATGATCTCGTCGTTGCGGATGACTGGGAACTCGTCCTGCAGCGAGTGCACGGCTCTTTCCAGTGCGTCGCCGAGGGTGTCGGAGGGCGAGACGGTGGAAAAGTTCTTGAGCATCACGTCGCGCATGGCGACGGTGTCGATGACCGACTGGAAGACGGTGCCCTGGCGACAAAAAAGCCGGAAAGCAGCAGCCAGGGGCTGGCCGAAACAGCGAGCGGGACGTTAGGAAACAGGAGCAGACCCAGACCGAGGGCCGCGGCGCCGGCACCCAGGCTGCGGCCAAGGCCCACGGCGGCGCGGCTGGCCTCCTGCACACCGTGCTTGCCGACCGAGAGATCGCGCAGCAGGCGGCCGGCATCCAGGGGAAACGCCGGGATGAACTGGAGCAGAGCCAGGGCGATGTTGAACCACAGAGCGCTACGGAGCAGGTGCGATGGGCTGACCAGAGGGTGGGCCAGCAGGCCGACGCCGGGGCTGCCGCCGGCAAGCAGGCCGGCAATCAGCGAAGCTACCAGGAGATTGGCGAGGGGGCCTGCGAGGGCGAGCGTGTAAAGCGGGCGCCCCTTGCGGGCTGCGCTGTCAGGGTCCACCGGCGATTGCAGGCCGCCGATGGGCAGCAGCAGAACCGAGCGCAGCTCGATGTGAAAGACGGCCGCGACCAGGGCGCGGGCTGCTTCGCGCACGCAGACGGCAAACAGCAGCAGAAGCCAGAGAGCCACCCCGCGCCAGCCCCCGAGCCCGGCTGTGCTGGTCAGGACCGCGGCCAGGAAGAGCAGAACCACGAACAGCCCGTGTATCCGCAGCTCCACGCCGAAGGGCTTGCCAAGCGGAAGGCTCCAGGCACGCATGGTTCTCTCCTTGGGCTTTGCGCCGCATCTCCGATTGTAGTGCCCCGGCCCCCGGATCTTTGCTGAGCGCACAGTGCGGTTGGCAAAGGCCCGCTTACCATGGGCAGGTATGCGCATTATCGCAGGCGAGTTTCGATCGAGGGTGCTTCAGGCGCCGCCGGGGATGCGCACCCGGCCCACCACGGACCGTCTGCGGGAGACCCTGTTCAATGTGCTGCAGGGGCGCCTTGCGGGCGCTCGCTTTCTCGACCTGTATGCCGGTTCGGGCGCGAACGGGCTGGAAGCGTTGAGCCGCGGGGCGGCCGAGGCTGTTTTTCTCGAGCAGGCACCCCCGGCGCTGGCGGCGATTCGGGGCAATGTGGCTACGCTCGGGGTAGGTGGGCGCGCGCGCGTGAACGGAGTGCCGGTGCGGAGGTGGCTCCGAATCGCCGCGGAAGGAGCGGGGGGCCTGTTTGACATCGTTTTCCTGGACCCCCCGTATGCGGACGCGGACGAGTATGCGGGGACCCTGGAGCTGCTGGGCGGCGAGGCGGGCAAGCTGCTGGCTGCCGGCGCGGTCGTCGTTGGGGAGCACCGCCGCGCTCGCGAAGGGGAAGGGAGCGAGCCGCAGCCGCGCTCGAAAACCGCTCCCCGGAAGCAGCTCTCGCCCTCCGGCTTTGCGCTTTCCGAACAGTATGGTTCCCTGCGGCGCACCCGCGTGCTCGAGCAGGGCGACGCGCAGCTGAGCTTTTTCTCTAGGAGCGAGTGCCCTGAAGCATTTTCACAGTAGGTGTAAGGTAAGGCGCTGCACTCCCCGCAGCTTTTCCGTCAAGAAAAGCTGTATTTCGCGGATACCGGGTGCCCCACAGCAACTGTGAAACTGTTTTGAAGCGAAACAGGACGCGTAAAGTTCCCTCTGCCGCGGCCGATAGGATGCCTGAGACACATCGCGGACAGAACCTGGAGCTTACGCCATGGCAAATAATACAATCCCACTGACCCGGCTGCCGGTATGGGCGGCCGTCCCCAAGCAGCGAGCGGGCCGCCGGTTCGCAACGGCGGAAACCGCGTTCACCCTCGGCGGACTGACGACATTCTATGTCGCCTTTGCCCTCATCCTGTTTAGCCCGGCCAACCCGCGAGATGGAATGGTGGAGGCCGTGATCTCCCTCCTGATAGGGTGTGCCGCGGCAGGTTTTTTCCTCGTGCTCAAAGCCCGCGCGAGCGGCGCTGAGCCGAACGGGATTGAACCCGTGGACTGAAATCGGCGCCTGTGTTTTCCGGCCCGGGCCGGGTGGAGTTCGTTCCATCGGAGCCATGTGTGCCGCGTTAGGGAACCTCTGATTAAGTCTCGGCCTTGATAAGCAAGCCTTTCATATTGAGTGCCGATCTTGAACCCTGACACCCTTAATCAGAGTTCCCCTAGAGCATTTCTTCACACGTAGACCCAACGAGGGCACTCTGCATGGCTTTTCCGTCAAGAAAAGCCCACATCATCCACCCTCGCCCTCTACCCCAATACGAGAACTGCTATAGAGGAGGAAGCTGCCGATGCGCTCGCGCACACTGGGCACGTGCCGCGGCAACGGCAGTTCGGCGCCGAACTCAATGACCGGCACGAGCTTATCCAACTCCGGGCCGGAGTGCGCGCCGGTTAGCGCGATCCGGACCGGGTGGAACAGGTCTTTGCCTTTCACCCCGGTTTCGGCCTTGATCTCGTTCATCCATTGCTTGAAAATCTCGGGCGTGACGGGGCCGCTATGCGCCTGGACTCTGACGGCGAAGGCCGCGAGCACCGTTCGCGCGCTTTCGGTCGAGAGAATGGAATCATTTCCCGGTTCGGACTGAACGGATCGAGCGTCGATGCCGATAAGAAACGCAGCCTTCGCGGGAAGCTCGTCGAGTTGATCGATGGAGTGGAGGAAGAGCCCGAGCACGGACGATGCCCAGCCTGCAACCTCAGGCAGAGCCGCCCCGCGCGGCGGGAGCATCCCGGCAGCGGTAAAGAACGGCCACGCCAGATCGAGCAGGCGTGCAGCGTTTCCGGTTTTGAGGTAATGACGGTTGAGATAGCGCAGCTTGTCCCAGTCGAAGACGGCCGGTGACGCGGTGACGCGCTCGAGCTGGAACTCCCGCACGAGTTCCTCGGTGGAGAAGATCTCGCGGTCGCCGCCCGACGGGCCCCAGCCGAGCAGCGCCAGAGAATTGACGAGCGCCTCGGGGAGAATGCCCATGGCGCGCAAGCTCGCCACCGAAGTGGCGCCGTGACGCTTGGACAGCCGCTCGCGGTCGGCACCGAGAATCGTGGAGAGATGCGCGAACTCGGGGACGGGCCAGCCGAAAGCCTCGTAGATGGCGACCTGGCGGGGGGTGTTCGAGAGGTGGTCGTCGCCGCGGATGACGTGGGTAATGCCCATCAGCGCATCGTCGATAGTTACGACGTAGTTGTAGACCGGCATGCCGCCTTCGCTTGCGGTTCCGGACCGTACCAGCACGGGGTCGGAAATCGTCTCGCTGGGGAACTCAACCGCGCCGCGGACAAGGTCGTGGAAGCGCAGGGGGTGCTCGGGAATGCGGAGGCGTACGGCAAAGCTTTCGCCTCCCTGCGCGCGAGCCGTCGAGTCCGCGGGGGAGATAGCGCGGCAGCGGCCTACATAGTTCTGTGGCTGGTGGGTTTCAAGTGCCGCCTGGCGGTCGGACTCAAGCTGGTCGACGCTGCAAAAGCAGCGGTAGGCATTGCCTGAGGCAAGCAACTGTTCGGTGTGGCGGGCATAAAGGGGCAAGCGTTCGCTCTGGCGATAGGGCGCATGGGGGCCGCCTGTGACCGGGCCCTCGTCCCAGCGCAGGCCAAGCCAGAGCAGGTCTTCCATGAGCTGCAGCTCGTGGTTTTCCTCGCTGCGCTCGACATCGGTGTCTTCGACGCGGAGAAGAAAGGCGCTCCCCGGGGCCTGCGCGCGCGCGAACAGCCAGTTGAACAAGGCAGTGCGGGCGTTGCCGATGTGGAGCATGCCGGTGGGCGAGGGGGCGAAGCGGACACGGACAGGAGGCATACGGTTCTGATGCTGGCCACCGGCTGGGGCCGCTCGCGCGCCCTCGAAGCTCGGTGGACGACTCGCGCGGGGTTTCGCATGGCGCTCAGGTGTGGATTGCTATAGGTCGAGCGATGCTCGAGGGTGGCCTTTCGGGGCTTGGTTTGGGCCTGGTTTGGGGCTGGTTTCTTGGCTGGTTTTGAGCCTGGTTTTCTGGCCTGGTTTCTTGCCCTGTTTTCGACTGCCGGGCGTCGTTTTGGTTGGAGCTTATTCGGCGGCCCGCGCGCGGAAGTGCTCCCATCCCCGATTTCCGACAGCCCCGCGCGTGCCGTCGGGGTCAACCACCGTGATGCGTGGACGCCCTTCGCGGGCGGGCAGCATACGGCCGATCTGCGTGAGGGGGATGCGGGCGACGGTGCGGGGAATGCGGGTGCCCGGCGGAGCGGTAAATAGCAGTTCATAGTCTTCGCCGCCGTGGAGGGCAAGCTCGCGGCCGGGAGGCTGGTTTCCCGCGGTGCGTTGCGCGAGCGGATGAATCGGTAGAGCGCCGGAGTCGATCTCGGCCCGCAGCCGGGAACTCTCGCATAGGTGTCCGAGGTCGGTTGAGAGCCCGTCGCTGAGATCGATCGCGGCGGAAGCCAGGGTGCGCAGGCGCCGAGCCAGGGCGAGGCGCGGTTGAGGAAACAGGTGCGGATGGTCCCCCTCGTCCGCGCGGACCTCGCGAAATGCGGATGGTTGGGCAGCGAGGGCCTGGAGCTCGGCTGCGGCGCCCCCGAGCGCGCCGGACACATAGATCAGGTCGCCGGCGCGCGCGCTCGAGCGCAGCAGGGCGCTGCCGGCCGGTAGGGAGCCGAGCAGGACGATGTCGGCGGTGAACAGGGATGTCCCGCCGGCTTCGGGCGCTTGCGCCGTGTCGCCTCCGGCGAGCGACACCTCGCACGCGCGGGCCAGGGCGAGGAAGCCATCGAGAGAACGCTCCGTCCATCTGCCGTCAAGCTCCGGGGGGACGGCAAAGGACAGAAATGCCGCGAGAGGGAGCGCGCCCATGGCGGCGATGTCGCTCAGTCCGCGGGCCAGGCAGCGATGCCCGGCCGACTCCGGCGAGTGCCAGTCGCGGCGGAAGTGAGTCAACTCCAGAGTCAGATCCGTGGTGACCGTGATCTCGTGCCCGCGCGGGACGCGCAGAACCGCGCAATCGTCTCCGATGCCGAGGCGTACCGGGCGCCGGGGGGCACCCTCATACCGTCGGGCTTGTGCCTGCAGCGCAGAGATAAGGGCACGTTCGCCGGGAGGTACCGGCCGCGAGCTGAGGGAGCGAGGCATCTTTGCTTGAGCTTACCGGGCCATGGTGCTTACCGGGCCATGGTGCTTACCGGGCCATGGTGCTTACCGGGCAGCGTTGTTTGCGGTGACTTATGGAGGGGGTGCTCCAGCTAAACCTCGGTCTTTTGGGCGGCCCAGCGCCTTTTTTGCGCGTCAACAATGCGTTGCCGGGCTTCCTCGCTGAGAAACCGCTTCTTGGGGCGGAGCGCTCGTCCGCTCCAGTGCGCATCGATCGGCGCGCCCGCAAGAAGATTTCTGATTTTGCGCAGGCGGGCCAGTTCTTCATCAATCGCGTCGAGCATAGGATTGTTCTTCACGGTCCTATCGTAAAAGCGAAACTTGCCGGCTCGCTACCGAAAATCACACCTGAAACGGGATGGATGCGCCCAATTGCCGTGAGCAGGACACTTTCGAGACACAGTATCTACAAACAAGGTACTCTCGAAACCGGGCGAAGGTACTCCTGCGAGGATCGTTTCCCACTTCGATGTCCCGAAAGTAACGTGTTCTACCGGTACGTGCCGTTGACCCCGCATCATGCGGCTGATAGCGTTGAACTACAGATAGATCTGACTGGTCCGACTGATGCGAGGGAACCGCTTGCGAACGGGGAGGGCCTACTCCCGCAGCGGAAGATGAATCAAAGAAATAAGCCCGTCTTTGTGGCAGAGGCAAACCGATCCGTGAAGAAGCGCTTTTACATCATTCTCGTCGCACGTGAGTCGGACGGCCGCCTGCGCAAGGTGCCCATTCCCTTGCACTATGCGTATATGTTTGTTGCTGCGGCGCTTGTGGGTGCGTTCACGATTGCCGGCATGGCCGGCTCCTACAGCCGTATGCTGCTGAAAACCGCGAGCTACGACCAGGTTCGCTCGCAACGCGAAGCCCTGCGTAAGGATTACGCGAAGCTGGAAGTGCAGGCCCACCAGAAAGATGTACAGGCCGCCTCGCTCGGCTCCCTTGCGAGCCAGGTTTCGGCTCTTTACGGCTTCCATGCGCGCAGCTCCAAGGCTGTTGCGACGGCCGCGACACCGGTACTGGCGAACAGCTCGCCGGATAGTGCAACGGTTTTCAGCCAGCAGGCCTATGCCAAGTCACTGGACGAGTTCGCCGAACTGCGGACGGCCGCGGTCACGGGGCACCTGGAGCCCCAGTTTACGTACCAGCCGCACCCTTTCGCAACCAATGCCGATGTTGTGCTGGGCGGGGCAGCGGCGCCCTCCTTGTGGCCCGTGGTCGGCCGGCTGACCAGCTCTTTCGGCGAGCGTCTCGATCCCTTCAACGGAGAAGGCGCGTTCCACGCCGGGCTGGACATTGCGGCCGCGTATGGAACGCCGGTGCGGGCTCCGGCGGACGGGGTGATCGCGAAGGCTGGCCCAGCCAGCGGCTATGGACGGGAGATGATCGTCGACCATGGCGGGGGGATCACGACCATTTATGGTCACCTGTCGGCATTCGCCATGGTGTCGGGGCAGTTGGTCAAGCAGGGCCAGGTCATCGGATATATCGGTTCCGCGGGACGCAGCACGGGACCTCATCTGCACTACGAGGTCCGCGTGAATAACATGCCGGTAAACCCGCACAAATATCTGAAACAAACAATGGAGCAACAGGAAGAGCAGATGGCGGTCACAGGCTCGACCGGTCTGGCGCATGGCGGCCAGTAGCCTCCGGTAGTCTTTGGTCAGCAAGTTCCTGCTTCGCAGAGGACGGGCTCCTCGGCCACAGTGGTGGAAAGGCCATGCTGAAGGGTATTCTCACAGCCGCGCTACTCGCGTTTGCTTCCTTGCAGCCCTCTACTCCTGGCGATGAGCAGCCCTCAACCTTGGCTACCATGCTCCAGGCAAAAGGCATCTCAGACGCAGCCCCCATCCGGAACATCCTTGTCAGGGAAGACGCCCGGGGCGAGCACGACACCTATCTCTTTTCGCCTGGTAAAGGCTGGTGGATCTTCCATGACTTCCGCCCCGGTGTACTCGGCGCCAGTATTGAGGTGGACGACCTCGAACACCACCACGCCTGGCGAGCCTATATCAACAAAGGAGGAAGAACTCCGGCACAGGAAATTCCCATCGAGGATGGCTACAGGCAGCGGATCGCCGTCATCTATCTCGCCCAGTGTGAGCAGTCGCCTCTCCACGCCGTCACCACTCAAAACAGTTCGGAGGACTCCTTTGCAGCCGACTGCGCAGGCTACCGCTTTCACTTCCATCTGGACCGGAAAACCCATCTGCCCTCGGCTGTACTCTGGACCATCCCGCGCGACACGGCCCACGGCGGCAAGCCCGACTTCACAGGCGATACCATCGACATAGACAGCAAGCTTACCAAGTACACCAACGTAGCAGGCCTGCAAGTTCCCAGCCGTGTCACGTTCCGCAGCATGCGTTTCTCAAGCCAGGTCCAGCTCAACGTCGATGTGCCACCCGGACTCTTCTCCCGCCCGCCGAAAGAGGACGTGCAAAATGGAGACGACTGGCGGCACGGCAACGGATGACGCAAGCTCGACCTGAATCGGCGCTGTTGACATCCCTTTTGGGTCATCCTGGGGAGCTTCACAGAGCCGGACTGCGTCATCCTGAGCGACCCCGAAAGAGCTGCGGTTGCGCCTCGGTCGCATAACGCCTGAACCGCAGGTCCTTGAAACGCCGACGCTACCGACTCCATCTGGCGTTGCGCACCAGCCTCCGCTCAGGATCAACCGCAAGGCATGTCAAGGGAGTTACCCCAATCCATAACTCCTCACATTCTCCCAGCACACTCGCCGGAACCCGTCCCACCCCGGTTCCCAAAGTTTCCTTCCCCACCGATTCCGCGCCATCGCACCCCGTTCTTCGCCTAGCATCTACATTGTGCGGATCCAACCCAAACCCAACCGGGCGACGCGCGACGAGCGCCACACCACGCGCGCCACCAGCCTGCTCGCCCGCGAGCCCCTCCTGCTGCTCGCCCT
>CAXTSA010000100.1:0-8960 GCA_964246755.1 uncultured Acidobacteriaceae bacterium | reverse complement strand
GTCTTTGCGTCTGCTTTTTCTGCCATTGCTGTCTTCCCCCCAAAGCCGCTTGCTCGCCGGCGTTTGCGAGCTAGGAGTGCCCGTTGCTCGCCTTCCGTTGTGCGCGGGCTAGAGCGCGGCTGCAAAGCGGAATCCATCGCGTGAAAAGAAGGCGCAAAGCTCCGGCCGTCCATGCCGATGAAGCGAAACTTAACGCCCGCGTGGGCCTGATTTAGGCGTCGAAGGCCTCGGACGCGAAACCGGTGAGCGTTGCGCGTTCCCCCCAGTCATCGAAGCGCGACCGGCGGCTGGCAACGCGCCGCCTCCACCGCGCTTGACCGACACACGGTTCCCAGGCTTCGCCGGTCTTTGGCCGGACTGCTCGCGCGCGGGTGCCGGCGCAGTCTTTGCGACAGCCGCGTTCGCCTCGCCCGGCTTGGCGGGTCGCCCAACCGGGCGCCTGCGCGTGGCACGCTCCAGCGCCGTCACTTCCCCCTCATCAAGCTCACGCAGCTCGCCCGGCGGCAGGTCCAGCACCAGCGGCCCAAAACCCACGCGACGAATCTTCTCGACGTGATGCCCAACCTCCTCGAACATCTTGCGCAGCTCGCGGTTGCGCCCCTCGATCAGCACCAGCTCGTACCAGGGGTTTTCCCCTTCGCGGATCAGGCGGATCTGCACAGGCGCGGTAAGCACGCGGCCTTCGCGCGAGCCGTAGCGGCCCTTCTCGATCATCACACCGGTGCGCAGCTGGTCGAGCGCTTGCTCGGTCGGCTTACCGCTCACCTTCACCAGGTACGTCTTCTCCACCTGCGTGCTGGCCTTGGTGAGCAGGTTGGCCAGCGCTCCGTCGTTGGTCATCAGCAGCAGCCCCTCCGACAAGTAGTCGAGCCGCCCCACCGGATACACGCGGCCCGCGTTCCGCAGCCGCTCGAAGAACTGCATCACGGTCGGCCGGCCCTCAGGGTCGCTGACCGTGGTGACGTAGCCGCGCGGCTTGTTCAGCATGTAGTAGCGGTGGCGCTCGGGGCCCTGCAACAACTTGCCGTTCACGCGGATGTGGTCGCGCTCGAGGTCGGCCTTCGAGCCAAGCTCGGTGACCAAAGCCCCGTTGACCTGCACGGCACCCTGCGTGATCAACTCCTCCGCTTTGCGCCGGGAGGTAACGCCGGCGGCGGCAATGATCTTCTGCAATCGCTCTTCAGCCATTTAGTTTCCTGTGCTTTCTTCGAGCGCTTCGCTGCTTTCTGACACAATCGCGCCGCTCTCGCCGACAGAGACCCCGGCAACTATCGGTTCTTCCGTTTCCATGCTGACAGAGCGTTCATTGCCAGACTGCTCAGTTTGAGCAGCAGGCTCCAGCAGCGATGCGGTCTGCTCCGGCGCCGCCGGCTCCTCGCCCAGGCCCCCCAGCTCACCGGCCATCTTTTCGAACTCTTCCATGCTCGGCAGCTCGGCCAGGTCTTTCAGGCCGAAACGCAGCAGAAACTCCTTGGTCGTCTTATACAGAATGGGCCGGCCAATGACCTGCTTGCGGCCCGCGGTGGTCACGAGCTTGCGGCTGATCAGCGAGCCGAGCACTCCGCCCGAATCGACGCCGCGAATCTCTGACACCTCCGGCGCGGTGACCGGCTGCTTGTAGGCGATCACCGCGAGCGTTTCGAGCGCCTGCAGCGTAAGCTTCATCGGCGGCTTCAGGCTTTTCGCGAACGCCCGCACCGCGTCGTGGTACTCGGGTTTGGTCGCGATCCGGTAGCCCCCGGCGATCTCGCGGATCTCCATACCACGCTCGCGCCCATCGTACTCGGCTATGAGCTCGGCGAGAATGCGGCGAATCTCCTCCCGTGCGACGCGGTCGCGCAGGCGAGCCGCGCGAGCCGCCCAGGCATCGGACGCTACCGGCTCATGTGTGGCCTCGGCAGGCGGTCCAGCTGAAATCCCGGATGCATCCCCGGCAGGCCCCTGCGGCTGATCCTCAATCGCCGGCGCCGGTGCGGGAGCCTCGTTCTCCGCTTCGCTCAGGTCTTCGCTCAGGTCCTCGCTCAGCTCGAGGGGAAGCAACAACTCTTCCGAGGCGTCGGCGAACACCGGCCCGGCAGCATGGGACTGCCCTTCCCCTCCCGGTCGAGCGTCGCGCTCCGCCAAAGCTTCCTCGCCAAAAAGAGAAACAAGCTGCGCGAGCGTCACCGGCTCCTCGGCCGCGTAGATCACTGCTTCGAGTTTGCCCCGCACACCCATGCGCCCCTGCCCTTGGCGTCCGCCTGCTCAAGAAAAGCGGCGCTCCCGGACTATCGTACCGAAGTCCTGCCGAAGCGTACTGCCGAAGTCGGGAGAGCCATGCGGCAACGCTAGTGCAGAAACAGCCGGAACGCCCAGAAAAGCACACCCGCCAGCAGCGCCGCGGCCGGCAGCGTAACGACCCAGGCCAGCACGATATTGCGCACCGTCGCCATTTGCAGGCCGCTGCCGTTGGCGACCATGGTCCCGGCCACCGCCGACGACAAAACATGCGTCGTCGAAACCGGCAGGTTGTACTGGCTGGCCATAATGATCGTAGTCGCCGCGACAAGCTCGGCCGAGGCGCCTTCGGCATACGTCAGGTGCTGCTTGCCGATCCTGGAGCCGACGGTGATGACGATCCGCTTCCAGCCCACCATGGTGCCAAGCCCGAGCGCGAGAGCCACCGCGACCTTGACCCAGGTCGGGATGAATTTCGTGCTTTTGTCCAGGTTGGTCCGGTAATTGGCAACCACGGAAGCCTCCTGCGGTGTCCACTTCACGGCCTTTTGCTTGGCGATCTCGCGCAGCGTCTCGCTCTGCAGGTACATGTCGTTGCGGACGTTGCGCTGCTGCGCCGGCGGCACATTGGCCAGCGACTTGTACTCGAGCAACTCCTGCTCAATCTGCCCGGACATCTGCTGCAGTCCGGCCATCGTTTGCGGGTTGAACTTCTTCGTGCGCAGGTACTCGAGCAGCGCGGTACGGTCCATGCCTCCCGGGGTGCCGGCCGGCGCCTGCCCCCTGGCCGGCGTCCACCTCGACCCATTCGCCTGGGGCCCTGCCGCGACAGGCGGCGAGCCGGAACTTGCCACATGCACGGTAAATACCCGCTGGGCCTGCTCGCTGATCGCCGAAAACGTCTGCACCTGGCTGAAACCCATCGCGTGGTTCAGCGCGTAGGCGGTCGGCACCGTGCCAATCAGGATCAGCATGATCAGGCCCATGCCCTTTTGCCCATCGTTTGACCCGTGTCCGAACGACACGCCCGTGCAGGTCAGGATCAACAGGCAACGAATCCAGAACGGCGGCGGCGCGTCACCTTCCGGTTCCTTGTACAGCGCAGGATTCCTGATGACAAGTTTCAGAAGCAGCAGGCAGATCGCCGCCAGGCCAAAGCCGATGAGCGGCGAAAACACGAGCGCCTTGAACACGCCCAGCGCGGTCGACCAGTCCACGCCGCTGGCGCCGCCCTTGCCGCTGATGAACTGGTTTGCCAGTCCCACGCCGAGGATGGACCCGATCAGCGTGTGCGAGCTCGATACCGGCAGACCGAGCGCCCAGGTGCTCAGATTCCAGAGAATGGCCGCGATCAGCAGCGAAAAGATCATCGCGAAGCCGGCGCCCGAGCCGACCTGCAGAATCAGCTCGACCGGCAGCAGCGAAACGATGGTGTAGGCAACTCCGCCCGAGGAGGTCAGCACGCCGATGAAGTTCCACATGCCGGAGTACACGACGGCGATGTGCGGCTCCAGCGTATGCGTGTAGATGACGGTCGCAACGGCGTTCGCGGTGTCATGGAAGCCGTTGACGAACTCGAAGCCGAGCGCGATGAGCAGCGCGATGCCGAGCAGGATATACGGCCACGCTGTAGGCTGCGGCGAACGCGCCAGGTCGTGGACGATCTGCCCGGCGGCGTAGCCCAGGCCCCCGACCAACGCCAGCCCGAAGACGACCATGCCGACTTTGCCGGGCCGCTGGTCCATCTTGCTGTGGAGCAGCGCGCGCGGGTTTGCCGGGTCAGCGCCGCCGGTCTTGCGTGGGGGAAGAGGGACAGAAGCCTGGCTCATCGGGAAAACCTCGCTGGTTATCTCTCGCAACGCGTACTGGTCACGACCATATCAAGGCGCCGACGCTGCCGGCGTTAATTCAGCGCAGAGCAAAGATGAATATTGTGTGAACGCGCGCGAATGAGGCCCCGCTGCACGGAGCGCAGTGCAAGGCAGCGACTGGGAGCCTTCATTGCCAGTCGTCGTTGAGGTGACGCATACGCTCTTCCGTGAGCGACTCGAAGCTGTCCCCTTTTTTCACGAACACCTCGGCGAAGTTCGCGTCCTGCCGTAGCAGGATCGCTTGCAGGCGCACCATTTCGAGCAGCGCGAGAAACGTCGCGATCAGCGCGCGCTCGGAGCGCGTACTCGAGAGCATGCGGCTGAGCGCGACCGGGCGATCCTCCATCAGCAGACGGCGCCGCACGTAGTCGATCATCTGCCCGACCGTGATGGAGTCCTCCTGCACGTCGAGCACGGGCCGGGTGCGCAGGCGGTCCAGGATGTCGCGGAACACGCGGACCAGGTCCGGTACATCGGCCGCGATTTCTCCTTCCATACTGCTCTCGTCATCGGTCTCGTTCAGGAAAGCGCGAAGCTGCGGGCGCGTCCAGGTCGCGGCCTCGATCTGCTGCTTCTGCAGCAGCATCTGCGCGGCATTCTTGAAGCGCTCGTGCTCGAGCAGGCGCTCGACCAGTTCCATGCGCGGGTCTTCCGCGGCATCGTCGGGATTCTCAGCCGGCGCGCGCGGCAGCAGCATGCGGCTCTTGATGTGGATCAGCAGCGAGGCCGTGTAGATGAACTCGCCCGCATTATCGACATCGGTTTCCTTGAGCCGTTCCACATAGGCCAGGAACTGCGCCGTGATGCGCGCAATCGGGATGTCCCAGATGTCGATATCCTGCTTGCGGATGAGATCGAGCAGCAGGTCGAGCGGCCCGTCGTACACGCGGCCCACGGTGACGGAGAAGGGGAACAGGTTCTCCACCTCTTTCAAACGGCTCTTGCCTGGCTTGGCGGCAGTCACCGCGTCAGTCGCCTCGCTGCGCTCTGCCGGCGTGGGGGCGCCGTTGGCTTGCGAACGCGCCTCGGCTGCTGAAAGAGAGCCGCCGCCGAATCCGCCGGGCACCTCGCGCTCTTCGCTCATCCAGCGAGCCCCATCGCCCTGCGCACCTCGACCATGGTCTGCTCGGCGGCGGCAGCGGCGGCGGCATTGCCGCGTTCCAGAATCTCAGTCACACGCTCCGGCTGCCCTTCGTACATTGCGCGGCGCTCCACCATGGGCGCGAGCGCAGCGACAACGGAATCCCCCAGCCAGCCTTTGCACTCAATGCAGCCGATACCCGCAGTCGTGCAGCCCGCGTACACCGCAGCCAGTGTTTCGGCGGACGAGAAAACCTTGTGCAGGTCGCCAACCGGGCACTTGTCCGGGTCGCCCGGGTCAGAGCGCCGCACACGCGCCGGGTCCGTGACCATGGGCTTCAGCTTGCGGCGAATCTCCGGCTCGGAGTCTGAGAGCAAAATGAAATTACCGTAGCTCTTCGACATCTTGCGGCCATCGGTGCCGGGCAACTTGGGCGTGGGCGTGAGCAGCACCTGCGGCTCGGACAACACTTCCATTCCCCGCTCGTACATGCCGTTGAACCGCCGGGCCACCTCGCGCGTGAGTTCCACATGGGCAACCTGGTCCTGCCCTACCGGCACATGCAGCGAGCCACCGGGTACTCCATAGAGAAGAATATCCGCGGACTGCAACAGCGGATACCCGAGAAAGCCGTACGTCGTCAGGTCCTTGCCCGTCAGGTTTTCCTGCTGGTCCTTGTAAGACGGCACACGTTCGAGCCAGCCGAGCGGCGTAATCATCGAGAGCAGCAGGTGCAGCTCCGCGTGCTGCTTCACTGAACTCTGCACAAAGATTGTGCAGCACTCCGGGTCAAGACCGGCAGAAAGCCAGTCAATGGCCATGTCGTGAATGAACTCGGCAATCCGACTCGGGTCCGAGTAGTCGGTCGTCAGCGCATGCCAGTCCGCGATGAAGAAAAAACACTCGTACGCATGCTGCAAACGTACCCAATTGTGCAGCGCGCCCATGTAGTTGCCCAGGTGGAGCTTGCCGGTAGGACGCATGCCGCTGAGCACGCGGCGCTGCGAAGAGGGAATGGGGAGATCGGACACGGAACCTCAAGGCGAGCGAAAGTCGAAGCCCTATTGTACGAAATGGCCTTTTTTCCCGATACCCGAACCAGCTACATCGACAGCAAAACCCCATTGACGAACTGGAGCGCCGGCCCTACAAACAGGTTCACCAGCCGCCCTCCGAAGATAAACATCAGCAGCAGGCTAATGATGCCGAGCTGGTCGTAGACGCGGAGCATGCTCGTCGGCAGCAGGTGCCGGATCAGGTGCGAGCCATCGAGCGGCGGCAGCGGCAGCAGGTTGAAGAACGCCAGAAACAGGTTCAGCGTCAGCCCCATGTAAAGCAGCAGCACCGCCGGGAACAGCGCCGGCGCCACATCAATCAGGCTGGGGTCGAAGCCGCCGTACACCAGGCCGCGCACCAGCCCCTGCGCCACCGGCGAAGACTTCGCCAGCGCAATCAGCGCGACCATGCAGACCAGCGAGATCAGCAGATTGCTCACCGGCCCGGCGAGAGTGGTCAGCACGTCGCCGCGGACATAATTCTTGAAATTGCGCGTGTTCACGGGCGTCGGCCTCGCCCAGCCGATCAGGAACCGGCCGCCGTAGGGCCCCAGGAACAGCATCGCCAATGGCAGCAGCACGGTCCCGACCGGGTCAATGTGCTTGGCGGGGTTCAGCGTCACGCGGCCCAGCATGCGCGCAGTCTGGTCGCCCAGTCGCCAGGCGGTCCAGGCGTGCGCCGCCTCGTGGAGTGAAAGCGAGAACAGCAGCAAAACAAACTCGAAGATTTTGAGGACGATTTCTTGCTGAGGCATGACGGCACGGTGATCGTAGCATGCGGGCGGGCCGCGATTCGGGCGCGGCTGTATGCGCAACGCGCAGAACAGAGAGCTATTCCCTTGGACGTTTGTTCTCGCCGGAGGTATCGCCCGCAGGGCTTCTGCCACCCGAGCCCTCATCGCTCAAGCCCTTCCCCTCCGAGCCCTGCTTCTCCGCGCCCTGATTTTCGGCGCCCTGATCCTCCGCGCCCTCAAACCGCTTCGCCTGGTCCTTCTTCTTGATCTCCTTCGCCGGAATGCCGCCGACGATCGAGTGGTCCTCGACCGGCCGCGTCACCACGCCCATCGCACCCACCGTCGCATCCTCGCCCACCTTCACCCCGGCCATCACCGCGGTGTGATACGTCAACCGAGCGCCGGGGCCGATCTCCGTCTTCCGGTTTTCAACAATCGAGCCATCCACCGGGTCGTGCGCGTGCGAGTACACCGCCGCGAAATCCGAGATCGACGTCCCCTTCTTGATCACAATCTCACCCCGGTCGTCGAGGATGACGTGGCGATGGATCACACAATCATCCTCAATCGTCAGGTTGTACCCGAACGAGAACTCGACGCCGTGGAAGATCTTCACGTTCTGCCCGATGTGCTTGAAGATGTGCTTGCCCAGCATGGCGCGGAAGCGGAAGCCCAGCCAGTGATTCAGCCCAATCGGCGATCGATCGAACATCTGCCAGAAATAGATCAGCGGCTTGATCGGCGCGTACTTTTCCTCGTCGATATCGCCGTAGTACTCCCCTTCAAGCGTAATGTTCTTGGGGTCGAGCGACAGTTGCAGCACATTGAACGGTAGCTCGGAGTTGAGATTAAAGTTGAGCCGCCCGCCTTTGGGCGAACCGAGCTGGATCTGGTGCAGGTTGTCGAGCACCAGCTCCTGGCGCAGCGCGGGAGTTTTGTGCCTGCCGATCTCGCGATCGACAAACTCAAGCCAGCGCTCGAAGATCTCCTTGGCTTCGCGCGTGGGCTCGAGCTCTCGGTATCCGTAACGGGGCATTCTGGTTGGGTCTCCTGTCGCAGTCCCTTGTCAGATGCGCCCAGGCGCGGGAGGTCGCAGCGGGGCTGGATTACCGGCGTCCTTGCTGTAGCGAGAAGACCGCCGAGACGGTGGCGGAGCGCCGCACCATAGGCGCCAAAGTTAAGCGCCTTGCGCATGAGACCACCACCGCTACTACCGCCCATACCCGCAACGGTCCTGTATCTGCTGCGCATGCGCCTACGCAGCGCAAACCCAGAGCAACCCGAACAGCGGGGCGACTTCCCTCGCACGCTTCATCTTCACCCTCCCAAACGACCGGTTCGCTCAGGCAGACATCGGCGCATCGCCATCGGTTACCTGAATCACTCAGGAGGCCCCGGACTGAAACGCCCGCAGCCGCTCCAGAACTTCTACCGCCGCCCCTGCATCGACAGCCTCCGCCGCGCGCTCCAGCCCTTCGCCCAGGGTCGGCGCAATCCCGGCGACCACCAGCGCCGCCCCCGCGTTCAGCAGCACGATCTCGCGCCGCGCGCCCCGGTCCTCTCCGCGAAAGATCGCCTCAATAAGCCGGGCGTTTTCCCGAGGATCCGCCCCGCCACGCAGCTCGTCGAGCCCGGCCAGCCGCAGCCCCAGCGACTCCGGCCAAAGCACCCCAGGATGGACCTGAGCTCCCCCGACCGCGGCCCAAACGCTTTCGCCGGTCACCGTCAGCTCGTCCAGCCCGCGCTCCGGCTCCCCGCCTTGTTCTTCCACGCGGCCACCGCGCCCACCGCGCCCAACGCGGCCATGCACCACCCAGGCATGCCGCGTCCCCAGCAATCGCAGTGCCTCTGCCACCACCGGGATGCGCTCCTCCGCCCACACCCCAACCACCTGCGCCGAGGCCCCGGCCGGGTTCGCCAGCGGACCGGCCAGGTTGAAAATCGTGCGAAACGGCAGAGCTCGCCGGACCGGGCCCACCCGCCGCATCGCCGGGTGCAGCCC
>CAXTSA010000099.1:0-8997 GCA_964246755.1 uncultured Acidobacteriaceae bacterium | reverse complement strand
CGAGGATCGCTCGCAGTTCGCCTATGCCGATGCGCTGTTCTGCGAGGTGTACGACTCCGACCCGGTTCGCAAGAAGTACCCGATGCTGTTTCTGTCGCAGCGCGCGCCCGGCCACAGCGACCTGGGGCCGAGCCTGCACCTCGATCTGCACGAAGCGAATCGGCGACAGCTGCTTGCGGCCGGACTGGATGCGGGCGCCATCGATGTGTTGGAAAAATGCACGAGTTGCCGCACCGATTGCTTCTTTTCTTATCGGGCAGAGCAGGGGTTTACAGGCCGCATGATGGCGGTGGTCGGAAGGGCGGGAGGGGTGTGAATCCCGAACGCTTTTAGGCGGCAGAGATCGTTGGCTCGTCCGGTTGTGTGCCGGAGATGGAAGGGTTCATTAGATCCCGAAGTTCCTTGCTGGGCTTGAAGTAGGGCACTCGTTTCGCCGGCACTTCCACCTTGGCGCCCGTCTTTGGATTCCGCCCGACCCGCGGCTTCCGCTCCCGGATGCGAAAAGAGCCGAAACCCCGAATCTCGATCTTGTCGCCCTTCTGAAGAGCGCCGATCACAGCATCGAATACCGTATCGACGACAACCTCCCCATCCCTGCGGGTAAGGTCTTTGAGCGTCAATACTTCTTCGACTAGATTTGCCTTGGTCACGGTCATGTTCTCTGTCGCCATGCAAACCTTTCGGCTCTTCGGGAAGCAATACCATTAGCAGCGCGGATAGCAGTCCGGCGTAGATAGCGCTTCCGTAGCACTATAGATGCACTCTTGAGGCAGAGCGGTCACTGGATCCGTTCCCGTTCACTTTGCGGGTTGGGTAGTATCCTTAGCCGGCGACGAACTGAAATTCTCCATGCCCGCTCCTGAGCCAGCAGCAGACGGCATGTTCGTGGTCCTACTACATCAAGCCGGGGTGGCTCCGAGGGAGGCCCGGTAGGGGTTCTGCTTTTGCTGGACGGAGATACCGCTTTCCGCGCTGCGCTCGACCACCAGGGAGGGTGAACAGTCCCCACACAGCCAGTAGTGTTCCAGGTGGCGAGCGCGCTTCCCATCCGGCCCGAGTCGCGCGCTGGCAACCTCAAACACAAAGACAAGGCCATCCCGCAGGTAGTGCAAGGGTTTATTGCACTCCGGGTTTGCACAGTTATTTACCATCGCTTTGCTCCTCAGCTTGAGCCTCTTGCCATGCCGCATGCCTGGGGTAACACAGTTCTCACGTGAGACCAGACTGTAGATTCGCAATCACTCCGTTAAGATGCGCGCGATGCGCGCGAAGGCGTCTGTATCGATTGCGCAAAGAATGCGGGCAGAGGTGCGCTGAACCACTTCCAAGCTCTCGGCCAGAAGCGCAGCAGTGCCTTGGGACAGGTGGATTTAATCGGCGGAAGCGCGGCCGGCATTGAGGCCCATGGTCGTGCCGACCACGAATGCGATGGCCTCGGCTTCCGTCTCCCGGACAGTTTTTGTGATGGCAGCACGCCTGCGGGGGCAACAAGTGCAAGGGAAGGGGTATCTCCCACCGGGAATGCAATGGAGGGCGGCCTAAAAGGCCGGTCTGCACAAGCGAAGCGCGGAAGACTGGGGACGCCCCTTGCGCGCGCCAGGGGCAGCGCCCCTCAGCAGGTGTTGACTTAGTTGTTTGGTTTGAAAGACGCGGAGCGACGAACGCACTCAGGACTCCCCACGCTTTACGCAAGCATTTTGGTCATGAAATTGGCAGCTATGCAAAGCATGGAAACCGATGAAGCCGTTTCCCACCTGACTGAGCCGCACGCGAGCGGGGTCACCTCACGACGGCAGCGTGATACGCCAAACCGCCGGCCGACCTTCGCCGGCGCCCTCGCCGCGGTGCGCCACGCGCTGTGGCGCGAGCAAGGTTTGGCGATGTCCTCTCGCCGAAGGGACAGAACTAAACGACGCTTCGTGACACCAGCCTCTTGGGCCTACGCCCTGTGTCGGGCCGCCTGGTTGGCCAAAGTCGAGCTCAGAACTGGTCCGAAAAGCGATCCTGCTGAGGAATGATTGACGGAACTGCCTTGCTTCTCGCATCTTTTAAGTAAGATCGCAGCAGGACGAGCAGCCGTGCCCGGATTGCATGCTCCGCGCCGAGGCGGTCGCCAAGAGGGAGAAGTCGATATGAGCGCGCTGTGCACTCTCGAATTTCAGGACGAAGGCGCAATCGCTCTCGTCACGCTGAACCACCCCGCCGACGCGAACGCGATGAGCCCTGAGATGGGCGACGCTTTCCGGGCCATAGTGGAGGAGCTCCGCGATCGCAGCGGCCTTCGAGCGGTCATCATCTCCGGCGCGGCCGGAGATTTCTCGATCGGCGGGCAGCGCGAGATGCTTGCGAAGCTAGGCGACGACTCCATGAACGCCAAAGCGCGCCACGACTTCATGACCCCCTACTACGACCGGTGGTTGACCGTCCTCGATGTACCGGTCCCTGTTATCGCCGCATTCGAAGGCAAGTGCATCGGGATCGCCGTGGGGTTCGCATGTCTCTGCGACATCGCGATCGCGGACGAGACGACCCACTTCGAGACCGGCTTCGCCGGCACGGCGCTGTTCCCGGGGATGGCGATGGCGAAGCTGATCCCGGATGCGATCGGCCGCTCCCGGGCCGCCCTGACCCTGATCGCCGGCGTTCCTTTCAGCGGCGCCGAAGCTGAACGGCTGGGCGTCGTCGCCCGCAGCGTGCCGGCCGGCACTGTCCACGACGCCGCCATGGCCATCGCTCGGAGGATCGCGGGCAACGGCGAAGAGGTCGTCCGCGAGCTGGTCTCGGCCATCCGCATCAAGCGCAAAGACCTAGACGAGCAACTCGAGTCCGACGCCAATACGCAGGCCAAGAACTACGCGAGCGAAGAGTTTCAGAAACGCATCGTCGCCTACCTGCCCGGTCATCATGACGATGCGGGCTGCAGCCGGACTGATCGCTAGCATCTGTGGGAGTACCGATGAAGTTGCTGCCATAAGCGGTTGGTGGCACGCCTGAGCTCAGCTTTCAGCTCGTCCCGGAACCGGGAAAGCTCTCGCAGCCGAAGCAGGGCAGGGGAGTCGATATCTACCTGCTTATAGCTTTGCCTGTCGGTGAGCAGGGGGCCGGCAGCACCAGAGTATCCCGGGCGTCGTTCTTTGCTCCAGCAACGGTGAAACGGTCACGAAAGCGGTCTACTTGCTAGGGATTGATCGAGAATACGGTGAAGCCACTTTCGACGAGAGTTTCCACGAGAGCGCCCCAGGCGACTTCAATGCCGATTGCAACCAAGGCGGGATCACACGCGGTCCGTCGTTTGAGTTTGTTTACCAGAACCACGAGGCCCTCACCGCTGTGTTCTGCGTTGAACTGCTCGATCACTCGCCCATCTCGATCCATTACGGCGATGCGGTGAGTCTGCATTTCCCAGTCGATCCCGACAAACTATTCCAATGATTTCTCCTGTACTGAATTGCTTTGCGAGGCTGTCGTCACGCCTGTACCGGCACTCACCCTGGATGCGATGGTGCTACTCCCCACTTGACGTTTGCATCACCGCTGAACCGTCAAGGCGCAAGTCCCAGATGGGTGATCCGATCACTGCGTTGCGGAGGCACTCTTGACGGCTGGCTACGTGAGACTCGCCCGCTTACGGGAAGTCTTGAACAGCGTACAGGCGTTGCGGGGTGTCCCCGCTGAGATGGGTGGCGGAAGACGCCGGCTTCATCGGCGGCTGGAGTTAGGAAAGAGGCTTCTTCCCTCAATGCCGCTTTACTAAGTACTCGTCTTTTCTGGTCTTCACTTGCGCAGGTCACCAACTTCGAATGCGCCTAAGTTCTCACCCTTCTTAATTGGTTCTGTGAACGCGACATCCATATAGCTCAATCCTCACCTGTTTTGCCATCTTATGAGCTCAGCACTTATACCTTCGAAGTGTTCATAGCATCTTCCAAATCATTCGCCAGATGACGGTGTCACGACGAGCTGCAATGGTGAGGAGTGTTGCAGAGAACTGGAACCGTTCGCGGTGCCGGTCAACTGCAGGTTGTACTTGCCGGGAAGGGTCTTTCCGGGCAACTTCCCTGAGCATGCCTGGAGCGAGAACAACATCGCTGCGACAATCAGGATGAGGCCGCCGACTTGCATTGAGTTTAAGCGGCTCCGCCGAGAGCAGCCCAAGATTCCAAGATCTGGCAGAAAAGCCAATGCAAGCCATCCTTTTAGTCTGCTGCCCAAAGCAGGCGTATTTTGTGCGCTTTGCACGAGCTTGCCATAGCCATATACGTCACTGGTGTTGACCGCGACCTGTACCGTTTTTGCTCCGCTAGCTAGCGCTATCTCGCTCCCTTGCGGAAAGGTGCATTGAGAGTGGTCTGGGACGCCTGCGCAACTTAGGTTTACCGAGCCCGAGAATCCGCCAATGGGAGTTACGGTCACATTGAGCATTGTGTAATCGCCGGAGGGAAGGCTTATTGAGGACTTGGATGTACCGATCGAGAAGTCGTAGGCTTGTACGACCTCGTTAACGACTGGCGAAGTGCCTCCCGCGAAGTAGGCATTTGCCGCATAAACCGCAGTCAGGGCATGAGAGCCGTCCGAAAGCGATGAGGTCGTGAACGTCGCGGCCCCTTGGTCGTTGAGGGCTGCGGTTCCAAGGGTCGTTGTCCCGTCAAGGAATGTGATCGTACCGAAGGGCACCATACCGGCTACCGCGGCATTGATCTGGGCAGTCAGTGTCACCGTTTGGCCTGTATTCGCTGGGTTCGGGGAGGCCGTTAGGGCAACGCCGGTGCCAATCAGCCCAATATTTTCTGTGAGACTTGCGCTGCTGGGATCGAAGTTTGAAGAACCGCCATAGTTTGCGGTAATACGGTGAGAACCCACTGGCAAATTGGAGGTGCTGATAGTGGCCACACCGCCTGGATTGAGCGTCCCTGTGCCGATTGAAGCGCCATCACTTGTGAAAGACACAGTACCAGTCGGCACCGTAGTTCCTTGTGAACCCTTAACGGTTGTGGAAAACGTCACGTTTTGTGTTACGGCAGCTGGATTGGGTGAAGCGATTAACAGGGTGACAGAATTCGCACCGTTCACCACCTCTCGCACCGGCGCTGAGGAACTGGGCTGAAAGCGTGTATCGGCTGTGTAGTTCGCGACGACATTGTAGACACCACCGCCAATCGTGCTCACAGTAGTCGCTGCGACCCCCGCCGCGTTGAGTGGCGCGGTCGCCAGCGTCGTGCCACCTGCCACAAACGATACGGAGCCGGTCGGTATGCCAAACTGCGAGGACACAGTGCTGCTGAAGGTGATGGGCGAAAAGGCTAGGGCCGGGTTCGGTGAGACCATCACAGTCGTCGTGGTTGGGTCGCCAGTGATGACCTGAACAAGAACGGGCGACGTGCTGGCCTGGAAGTTGAAGTCGCCTGGATAGCTCACGGTGATGTTGTGGTTGCCGACAACGAGAAGCGACGTGGTCAGCGTCGCTGTTCCTGAGCCGTTGAGCACGCCTGTGCCAATCGGTTTTCCTCCGTCAAGGAATGTCACGGTGCCGGTCGGCTCATTGCAGTTGCCGGTGACGTGAGCCGTAAAGGTGAGTGGACTGCCGCCGGGCGTCGGATTCGCGGAGCTGGCAACACTGACAGGGGGAACTGGGCGCAATTCATAAGCTCCCATGTCGATCTGTCCGCAAACCGTCCTGGCGGTGCCGTCGAGGTCTGCGGAAGGAATGTCGGGTGCGCTGAGCGTACCTGCGTCAATCGTAGGAGAGCTGGCCTGCTCGTGATATTCGCCTTGCGACGGGTTAACGAGGTTGGGATCTGTGAAAAGATTGCCGGAACCAATTGAACAGGCATCCATGGGATCTGTAGACACAGGATAGATGTCGTTGTTCTGAATCTGAATGGGAGATTGCTGGGCGCTCTGGCCAGCGCAATTCAGGCCATTGCTGAGGACGCCAGTACCAGGATTCGGGTTAGGGTTGTAAAGGATGTTATTTTCAATCGTTGAAGGAGCGAAGTAGGACACCAGCTCCTGACCTCCTCCGTAGATCGTATTATTGACCTCTTCGAGAACAGGCGCCGAAGTCTGAAACGCGCTCCCGCCGATGTAAATCTGAGTCGACGATTCGTTAGGATTGACGTTCCCATAAATCAGGTTCTGGAGAAGCGTTACTTTCTGCGTCTGGAACGTAGCGATGAAAATACCCGCATTGACATCGGCAGTGTTATTTCGTAGGACGTTGCCTGCAATGTTTATCTGCTGTACATCAAGAACATTAATGCCCGCCCCGTTGCTAGGAGTTGACGATGACGATGAAGAGGTACTTGCATGATTCTCTTCGATAGTGTTCCCGATGATCTGAGGTGCGAGCACGCTGTTCATCCCGACCCCATACCCCGAGCCAGGCACGCCGGTCGTCGCACTAAAGAGACTTTTATCCGAGTAGTTGTTTCCTTTGATATCGTTTCCCTGAATAAGCGGGCTCGACGCGCCTGTGGCGTAGATGCCATATCCATCGTTATTTAGAATCTGATTATTGGAAATGGTGGGCGATGACCCTTTCACGTACACTCCGCCGCCATAACTGCAGTTGGCTGCGTTGCTGCGTCCGCCCGTAATGGTGAACCCGTTCAGCACGGCTCGCGAGGACTCATTTGTATCGAACGTGACCGTCTGCCCGTTCCCGGCCGAGTTGATGATGGTCGACGATGCTCCATTGAAAGAAGAAGCGCCGCTTGTAACGAGAATTGCCTTTCCTTTGAAATCAATATTCTCGTTGTAGGTTCCCGGAGCGACCTGCACGGTGTCACCGTCTGCCGCCAAATCAATTCCAGCCTGAATGGTCGGTGCCTGGCCTGGCACCTGAATCGTGTTCTGGGCATGGCATGCCGCACTGCAAACAGAACAAGCGAAGGCGAGCCCGCAGAGCAAGCGCAGGGGTCCGAAGCGCCGCACAGCTTTCATCATCTTGTTGGCTCGTCTTTTTGTCATCATCTGCTCAGTGGAAGTGATAGGCGAACCCAAAGCTGAAAACACGCGGCGAAAGCCCATGCGGCGGGAATCCATTCCATTGCTGTAATTCATAGTCGGCGCGAAAGTTGAGATGGGGACGAAGCTCCACATCTGTTCCGAAGCCGGGTGTCCAGATGTTGAACGCTAGATTCGCGACGGGACCGGAGCCGGGATGCTGGGGGTCTGGAGGGAACTGAAAGACGCCGCGGCCTACCAGCAGCTTGGCATATGGAGCGAAACGATTGAAGTGGAAGACATAACGAGGCCCGATCTCATAGGTCGTTTCGGTAATGCCGTGTGCAGCTCCGAGATCGAACGAGCGATGAAATGAAAGCTCCGCTCCGATGTGAGGCGTGAAGTCTGCCGTTGCGTATGCCCCCGCTCCGTACAGGGTGCGGCTTGAGTAGTCCGAGCTAAACAGACTAATGCTCCCTCCCACTTGAACATTCGCAGGCCGGGTCGCGGCGGGTGCCACCTGCCCATAGAAGTTGCGGCTGTTCATGGCCACTGCCAGGACTAGAACTATCCGCAGCCTGGCTTTTCTGCTTCCCACAAAGCGCAACACGGAGACACATGACTGCAGAGAGATCAAAGACAATCCTCGTAATGCGCCATTTGGCTTGGACCAGAGTCGGGAAAATTGGTCACCAATTCACAAAGATTTCTTTCGTCGGGCATCGGCTGAACGCCTTCACCGGAAGAAGCGTGTATTCGATTTCGTTCAAGGCTAGAGATTTGAACTGAAAGCTTCAACTTCTAGGCCCCCCACGGCGGAGTTCGCATCGAGTGTCACTGCCAAGGCGCGATCAGCATAGTTGGAGAGGAAAGGCTCACTCTTGTAAGGCACTTTCGATAGGTCTCTCCACCCATAGACGCGGTATTCACCTGCCGGGAGATTCGGGACAGAGAATGCGCCACCCAATCCGGCCGGTATGGCGACTGAGGTTTTAGAAGCTATCGACTCCACCACGATTCCAGCCTGTATTTCGGTGGAACTAGCCGAGGCGTTCAACTTCAAGACACCGGCCAATATTGAAGAGCCGCGAGCGGCACTCACTTCAAAATGCGGGTCGCCCCCCGACTCGGCAAGAACAAGCTGGTTCCCTGCAAGCGCGAGACCGCCGCTGCTTACCTGATCGACGGCAGCATACTCGTCCAAAGGGACCGCAACACGTTATGCTCCATCCTCAACGTCAGTGAGGGTTACCATGCCCGTGTCAATCGCTGCCTTGTACTGCTCGGCTGCTCCACTGGTTTGCGCTTTGAGGAGAAGTGCCCCAGGTACTTGCCGGCTATCAGATCCGATATCGCGACTCTCACCTTAGAAACGGTGTGCGGCTTCAACGAAGTAACGGCTGTCCCAGGCGCATCCAGCCGAGTCCTTGCTTTGTTTGTTTTGTATCATCCCCGACAGACCAGTCTTCAATCACTTCGTACGCGCCGGAAGGAAGTCCCTCCCATATGTACTTTCGGTCGGTCGCATCGACGCCTGGTTGCATATTGAGAGGTATGTTGAAACCTGGTCCATCCGCAAACAGCCGCACCTGGCCCGTGGGCACCGCTTGCGCGGGCTCCGCCTCTATCTTCGAGCTCGCATCCCTATTCACTGTCAGGTTTACGATCCGCGTTTGCCCTGGGGATACATGGAGAAGGTTCTATAATTGCCAGTCTGCGAGAGCTGGAGAAAATGCGATTGCCGCTCCGTTGCCGATACGAGCACCAGTTGGAGCATTGCCATATGGCCTGGGCGGGAGCTTCTTCGTCATGCCAACAGCAGCGTCACCCTCGACCTTCTAGGCTCAGGCCATCACGGATACAAAGCGGTCGGCGCAAAGCAGGGTGGCCCGGCTGGTGTTTGAGCCGGGGAAAGGGGGAATCCGGCTAGCGCCAAATGGTATTGGACGTTAACGGGCGGCGTTGTATTTGGTGCTTGGGATCTAAGCTGCTGTTCTATTTGGCGTCCCCGACGGGATTCGAACCCGTGTTACCGCCGTGAAAGGGCGGTGT
>CAXTSA010000098.1:0-9093 GCA_964246755.1 uncultured Acidobacteriaceae bacterium | reverse complement strand
TCCCAGAGCTTCTCGACCGCGACGGCATCGGGCTCGTTCGGGAACACGCCGCGGGCCCACGCGGGGGTGGCCGAGGCCACGATGCACCAGTTAATCTCGTGGCGTGTGATGAACTCTAGCGCCGGGCGGTAGGCTTTGGAGGTGGCGAGGTTCGCGCGCGAAACCTTGCCCGGATCCTGCCCGGCGAGCAGAGCGGGGTCGCCGCCGGTGATGCCGAGCCGCGCCGCGCCTGAGCGATACGCCTGCGCGATTCCGTCGTAGTACCAGGTGGCGGCGTGGTCGAAGCTCGGCTCGGGCGCGAACCGGTAGCGGGCGAGCGTGGTCTCGTCATCGACGTACATGGTAGTGACGAGCGAGGCGCCGGCGCGATAAGCATGCTCGGTGACGCGACGCACCAGGGGGAGGGCCTCAACGGGCGCGGTGATGAGCAGCTCCTGCCCTTCGCGGAGCCCCAGGCCGGAGTGTACGGTGACGCGGGCGAAGGCGTCGATACGCGCATCGAGGGCAGAGGACGGCGCAGGGGCGGACGCAGAGGAGAGGGTCGGGGAGGCCATGGACCTTACTTTACTCTGAGGCGGCCTGGAGCCAGCGCTCTCAAACGCGTCGGGGAGCGGTTTGTTGACAGCGGCGAACCAGCGATGCCGCCGCCGAGAGGGTAACGCTAAGCGCGAGCAGAACCCAGAAGATACTGGGCAGTCCAGCTGCGTGGGCCAGGACGCCGAGCAGCGGGGGGCCGACGAGCAGCCCGGCATAGCCGACGCCGACCGCGGTGGCAAGCCCCTCGCCCGGCGCGAAACCCGGCATGGTGGCGGCGGTTCGATAGAGCACGGGGGAGGCATTGGCGAGGCCGGCGCCGACTAGCGCGAAGCCGAGCAATACCCATCCGAGAGGGTGCAGCAGCAGGATCATGAGAAGCCCAAGGGCGCTGAAGGCGCCCCCGAGACGAAGCGCTAACAGTTCTCCGGTGCGAGCCACGATCGCATCGCCTGAAAACCGGCCCAGGACCATGAAGCCTGCGAAACAGGTATAGCCGTAGCCTGCCGCGCCGCTTGGCAGGTGATGCACGACACGCAGCAGCAGGGCGCTCCAGTCGCCCATTGCGCCTTCGCTCACCATGGTGGAAAAGCACAGAACGCCGAGCAGCAGCAGGCGGGGGTTCGGCAGGTGTGCGCGCAGCCCAGGCCTTCGCGCGCTTTCGACCTGGCCGTCGTCGCGCGCCGCCTTTTCGCGGGCATGCTGCGCGTTTTCTGTTCCGCGCGACAGAAGTAGCGGCGCAACGGCAAGCACCATCGCGAGCAGAACGAAGCCGTAAACGGGGACCAGAACCGCATCCCGGACATGCCGCGCCATGAGAAAGCTATGAATGCCGGCGCCGGCAAAGCACCCGACGCTGAAGATCGCGTGAAACAGCGAGATGGTACGCCGGCCGAGCAGCGCTTCCACCAGCACGCCGTGCGCGTTCATGGCGACGTCCATCGCCGCGGCGTTCAGACCCGTGAGGAACAGCACGGCAACGAGAAGGGGAATCGAGGGCAGCAGGATGGCCATGGTGAATAGCGCGGGAAACAGCAGACCGGCTACCAGCGATACCCGACGCGAGCCGGCCCGGCGCAGCAGTGGACCGGAGAGCGGCATGGCGCAGAGTGCGCCGATGCCGGCGGCCAGCAATACGGAGCCAAGCTGTGCCTCATTCAGGCCCAGAGCGGCTGCGCGCTCGGGGATGTGGGGCACCCAGGAGCCGATCGCGGCGCCGTTCACCAGAAAGAGCGTGGCCACGGCAAGCTGCGCGCGGCGCACAGCTGGAAGCGCCACAGTTCCGGTCGCGGCTGTTTGGGGAAGCATTCGTATCGGGAGATCGGAAATTTCTTCAAGCATTACTTTAACGATTGACTTCTTCCGGGTGCTTTCGGCTTTCGACGGGATTGCGATGCATACGGGAGCAGGGGGCAAGTACACTGCTCTCATGAAGTTTACGACGAGCCTCCGGGTGCGCTACTCCGAGACAGACCAGATGGGCGTGGTATACCACGGCAACTACTTCGCGTGGTTCGAGGTGGGGCGGGTGGAGCTGATGCGTTCGCTTGGGCTTTCGTATCAGGAGCTGGAGGCAAAGAACGATTGCGTCCTGCCGGTCGTCGAGGCTTCGTGCCGGTATCGCAAGCCGGCCCGGTACGACGACCTGCTTGCGCTGGAGACGGCGCTTCAAGCGCTGCGCGGGTCGATTATGATCGTTGGCTATGAACTGTACCGGGATGGGGTGCTGCTGGCCGACGGGGAAACGAAGCATGTTGTTGTGGACAAGGCGCTGCAGCGACGCCGGCTGCCGGAGCGGTACCATGCGGCGCTTCTACAGACGCTTGGGTGAGGATTGCCATGGGGAACTCATCCCATCCTCGGGCGATGCGGGCATCACTCCGGTCCTGCTCGACTCCTGAGTCAAACCGGAATGCATCTTCGAAACCCTCTGGGAAGCAGGGTCCATGGCTTCGCCCAGGATGACGCCCTTGTGAATGAAGGGACGACTCGCGACATCAGTATTTCGTCGATCAGTATTCCGTCGATCGCGGCGTCGCGGCCGGTACGGCTACGGTTGTACGTCCGGTACCCGGGATGACGTTCTTCTGCAGGTCGTGGTGCAGGGAATAGAGCGCGAGTTCCAGGCGATCGGACACGCCGAGCTTGTCGTAGATTTTGCGCAGATAATTCTTGACCACCTGCTCGCTGGTGCCGATGTGGTGCGCGATCTCTTTGTTGCGCTTGCCCTGGCTAATGTAGGTGATGATTGAGATTTCTTTGGGCGACAGCCGGGGGGCCACCTTGGTGGTGATGCCCTGGGTGGCCTGCAGCCGGTAGGCTTCGATCAGCAGGGTGAGCGACTGATTGTCGATCCAGGTTTCGCCGGAAGCGACCTTGCGAACGCAGCGCAGCAGCAGATCCGGCGAGATAGCGCGGGAGATGGTGCCACGCACGCCGTTGCGGTAAAGCTCGATCATCCGGTTTTCGTCCGCGATGGCGCCTTGCACGATCATTTTGATGGGCGAAGGGCCGGCCTTGATCAGTTCGGGAACGAACTCGGTGTGGCCGCCCAGGATGTTCCAGTCAAGCAGCAAGACGTCGGCCTGGTGCTGCTTGAGGGTGGAGCGGAGATTGGACAAGCTGTCGGCCTGCGCCATGACGTGAATGTCAGGCTCGGCGGCGAAGACCTTGCTGATGCCGACGCGAAATATAGCCTGCCCGTCGGCAAGGATCACGCGAACCGGGTTCTCACGATGCGCCACGGTGGTATTGCCGGGAGCAGGAGCGGCACTTGTTGCAGCGCTGGGGGAGGAAAAACTGCCCTGCGGGCGGGGGTAGGTCGGCTGGCTAAGTGGCGGACTATTTGGCACCGCCATTCCACTGCCTGTACGCGGTTTGTCATTCATGGGGTTCATGGACAGAAGCTTTCGCCTGGATCCTTTCCTGCTGTCTACTGAAATCGGTAGTCGTCGATCACCGCCGCAAGAAAGCAGGAACCATTTTCGCGGTAGCTGCGGATGACATGGCCTACACAATGGATGGCCGCCGTGGAATCGTTCAGTGTTACCTCTTTCGGCACTTCGAGTAAAAACTCTAGTCCCTCATTTGCAGGAAGCAGGTCGGGCACCTGAAGCAGAACCCCATTATGGGAAATGTTTACGGTGACTGCCTCGAGCTGTTCGCCCCCGACCATTAAAAGCACCGGAAGGTGCATAGGAAAACGTACCGCGCTGCGGAGTTCTTCCCAAACCATTGCTTGAGCCCGCCTTCCCCGACAAAAGAAACAAGACCTGCATGACTGAACTTATGTGCGCTTCCCAAGCCGCCGTCTCCGCTTGGAATCGCCGCTTCTTTGAACGGCGCGTGGTCACGGACGCTGCTACGATTCAGCACATTCTACACCGCAGTCCTATGCCCGTATCTACACCAAAGGTGCGCCTCGCATGCCTTTGGTAAGGTGCGGTCCATTTCGGGAAGGCGCGCTCCATTTCGGGGACGCTTAGAGCCATCCCTAGCGATTCGATCGTTATAGGTTGCGGAGGAGGCAGTGCGCAAGGCACACTCAGGTCGTAGCGCGGCGATAGCCTCCGGAACGGCTTGCCGGGATTGCGGGAACAGAGAACGCCTTCTTCGGGAGTCGTGGAGAGCGAGGGAGCGAAGCAGCATGCGTCGATGGGTGACAAACTGGCGCGCGCTGCGTCCGGGGCAGAGGCATGCGTTCCTGGCCTGCTTCGGAGGCTGGACACTCGACTCCTTCGACTACTTCCTGCTGGTGTTTTCGATCCCGGCGATCTCGGCGGAGTTCCACGCCGGGACTCCCGCGGTCGCCGAGGCGCTGTTCTTGACGCTTGCCTTCCGGCCGGTCGGGGCCTTGCTTTTCGGCTGGCTGGCGGAGCGGTATGGCCGGCGGCCGACGCTGATCCTCAACATCGCCTGTTACTCGGTCCTGGAACTGCTTAGCGCTTTTGCTCCTTCGCTCCAGGCGATGCTTGTGCTCCGCGCGCTTTTTGGTGTCGCGATGGGCGGCGAGTGGGGAGTGGGCGCGGCGCTCGCCTTTGAAACGCTTCCGAGGGAAGGCAGGGGCTTTTTCTCCGGCCTTCTGCAGCAGGGGTACTCGGCCGGAGCCCTGCTCGCCTCCCTGGCGTTCGGGCTGCTCTACGGGCCGTTCTCAAGGATGCATGTCCACGGGCACACCGTGGGCTGGCGCGGCCTGTTCCTGGTAGGGTCACTGCCGGCCCTGCTCACCTTCTACATTGCCGGGCGCGTCGAAGAGTCGCCGGTGTGGCGCGCCAGGCAGAGGGGGGAGCAGGCAGGCCGGGCGGACAGAGCGTCGCGGGCGGCAAGCTGGAAGGCAGGGCTGCGACAGCATGGCGGAACTTTTGTCTTCCTGATTCTTCTGATGGCCGGGTTCAATGCGTTTTCCCACGGCACCACGGACCTCTACCCGACCTTCCTGATCCGGGACCGCCACGCCGGCGCGCATGTTGTCGGCGCCATCGGGGTAGTCTTCAACCTCGGCGCGATCGCCGGCGGCATCGTGTTCGGAGCGCTGTCCGAGCGGTGGGGCCGCAAGCGCGCCATCGTCACCGCTACCCTGCTCGCCCTGCCGTGCGTTCCGCTGTATGCGCTGGCACACCAGCTGCCCGTGCTCGCGCTGGGGGCGTTCCTGATGCTGTTCATGGTCCAGGGCGCTTGGGGAGTGGTGCCGGTATACCTCAGCGAGCTCTCGCCGGGACCGGTGCGGGCCATTTTTCCCGGGCTGGTCTATCAGCTCGGCAACCTCCTGGCCTCACGCATCAATGTACTGCAGGCAAAGGCGGCGGTGCATTTCGGCTCCCTGGGACCGGTGCTCGCGGGCACCGTTGTGCTTGTCGCCGTGTACCTGGCCGTGGTGGCTTCGCTTGGGCGCGAGTCGCGCGGAGAACCGCTCGAGTGAACGCGACCCGGGCTCGGCGCGAGTCCAAGCGCAGGTTCGGGCGCAAGCCCAGGCTCAAGTGCAGGCGCGGGCCCCGGTGATCATAGCGCTTTATTTTTCATGCACAATGGAGTGGAAGCGACTTGAACCCGTTGTGCGAGGAGGCTAACTTTGCCGCGAGTGCATTTCCATCAACAGCTGGCGCAGCTCAAGGACAAGCTGCTGGCCATGGCCGCTCTATCCCAGCAGGCGCTCGAGTCCTCGGTGGAGGCCTACCTGGAACGCGACGCGGCTATCTGCCAATACGTGCGGGAGAATGAAACCGCGATCAACCTGGCCCAGCGCGAAGTGGACGAGATGAGCTACGAGCTGCTGGCGCAGGAGCAGCCCATGGCCATCGACCTGCGATTCATCCTGGCGGTGATCAAGATTAACGGGAATCTTGAGCGGATCGGCGACCAGGCGATGAGCATTGCCCAGCGAACGCTGGATGTGATTGCGCTGCCGCCGGTCGAGGTCCCGGCCGATATTGCGGGCATGCGCGACATCGCGCGCGCGATGATTCGCGGAGCGCTGCAGGCCCTGCTCGAGGGCGACTGCAAGCTGGCCACCTCCGTGATTGAAATGGACGATGAGATCGACCGTATGAACCGGGAAACGCATGAGCGGCTGATTGCCAGGATCGCGGGCGATGCCCTAGTCGCGGAGCAGTCGTTGCAGGGCATCGTGATTTCGCGCAACCTGGAGCGCATCGCCGACCATGCCGCGAATATCGCGAGCGACGTGATCTTTTGGATTGAAGGCGCCGATATACGCCACCAGCAGGGGCCGGCAATGGCCAAGGCCTGAGGCGAACGCTTTGGGGAGAAGGGGAGCAGCCGAGCGGCGGGCGGAGACCCGGTTGCCGGCTTTACACTGACGGCATGGCAGCAATCGTTCTCGATGGAAAAGCGCTCGCGAGCGAGCTGGAGACAGAGCTGAAGGAGCGGGTGAAGCGCCTGGCGGAGAACACGGGCGCTCCGCCGCCGGTGCTGGCGACGATCCTGGTCGGGGACAACGGCGCCTCGGCGACCTACGTCCGGATGAAGGGTAATGCCTGCCGCAGGGTCGGCATGGAGTCCTTGCCGGTGACGCTGCCAACCGAGACAACCACGGGCGAGCTGCTCGCGGTCATCGACGAATTGAACGTCGATGCGCGGGTCCGGGGCATTCTGCTGCAGCACCCCGTACCGGAGCAGATCGACGAGCGCGCGTGCTTTGACCGGATCGCGCTCGACAAGGACGTCGATGGGGTGACGAGCCTCGGTTTCGGGCGCATGTCGATGAAGGAGCCGGCGTTCGGCTCGGCGACCCCGGCGGGCATCATGCGCCTGCTGCGGCATTATGAGATCCCGCTGCACGGGAAGCGAGCCACGGTTGTGGGGCGAAGCGCGATCCTGGGCCGCCCGATGGCGACTATGCTGGATCACGCGAACTGTACCGTGACGCTCTGCCACCGGTACACCACCGATCTGCGGCGGCACCTCGCGGACGCGGAGGTGATCGTGGCAGCGCTTGGACAAAGGGAGTACATCCGCGCTGAGTGGCTGGGGGAGAGCGTCGTGGTCGTCGACGCAGGCTACCACCCCCCTGCCGAGGGGGCACCGGCGGCGGGCGACGTGGAGCTTTCGGCGGAATTGCGGGCTCGGGCGAGCGCGTATACCCCCGTGCCGGGCGGTGTGGGGCCCATGACGATCGCGACGCTGATTGCACAGACGGTCGAGTCGGCAGAACGCGCCGCTACCCTGGAACCGGTGTTGTCGCTGTGAAGCGCTCGCGGCGGCCGGGGGCTGCGGCGGGAGTTTATGGAGCCTCGCGAAGGAGTTCCAGGAGCAGTTTCCGGAACATTTCCCGGTAAGTACCGTTCGTGATAATGTGCCGTAGGGCGGGCACTGGCTGCCGGTCGAGAGAAGGAAGCAGAGTCCATTGAAAGTGTTGGAAGCAGCAGGTTTCTTCGTTCTGGCTACGCTTGCCGCGGCCGCGCCGAGGGCGTTCGCGCAGGAGAGTGCCTCGACGCATGGGGCGGGGGAGAGCTCGGCGGGTACGGTATCGATTCACCTGGACCCGGCGCGCACCACCGTGCAGTTCAGCGCGGGGACGATTCGGCGAGTGCGCGGCACCTTCCAGTTAAAGGGAGGCGTGTTCGCGATCGACAGCAAGAGCGGGATCGCACAGGGTGAGATTCTTGTCGACGCGGCCTCTGAAAAGAGCAACAATGCCAAGTTGGACAAGAAAATCCAGGCGGAGACGCTGGAAAGCGGGAAGTACCCGGGCATCTTTTTCCATCCGGAAAAGGTGACGGGCCACCTGCCGACAAGCGACGGCGAGCAGCACCTGAAGCTTGAGGGCTCCTTTAACATCCACGGCGGCGACCACCCACTGACGGTGGATGTGGACGCGGTGAGGGCCGGGGGGGAACTCAGCTTCAAGAGCACTTTTACTGTCCCGTATGTGCAGTGGGGCATGAAGGACCAGAGCACGATGTTGATGCGGGACCGGAATGTTCGCATTACGGTGGAGAGCCATGGGACGGCGGAAGGCTTGCATGGCAAGGGTTAGCACGGCCAGGGTTAGCACGGCCCGGGTGGGCAAAACAGGGCTGAGCAAAACGAGGCTGAGCGTGACGGCTCTGTGCGTCCTCCTGCTGGCTGGCTGCCGTACCCATCCGGCGGAAACGCCCGATCAGCGGCTCCAGCGGCAGGCTGCCGAAGACGCGCAGCAGGTACACCACGACGTGAAGCAGGCTGGCCGGGAGGCGCAGCACGCGCTCGTGGAGGCGCGCCGTGAGACCAAGGACATTGTCGCCGGGGCGCGGCAGGGCTGGGCGCAGGGCGCGGCAAGGGATGGTTCACTTGTGCCCTCGCGGGTGGACATTAATCATGCCTCTGCCGCGGAGCTCGAGGCGCTGCCTGGGGTGCACGCGGTCGCGGCGCGCCGGATCGTGAACGAGCGGCCGTACCGGAATACAAGCGAGCTGGAAAGTCGCGGCCTGCTCTCGCATGCGGAGTACGGGCGCATCGAGTCGCGGCTAAGCGCGAAGTAGCGCGCTATTTTGCGACGAGTTCCGCTCGCGCACCATCCTATCCCTTTGAGAACAGCGCCTTTCGCGAGAACGCGAGTGCGCTACACTGAAGATGCGGCGGGGGTTGGCGGGGCGCCCCTTCCTAAAAGGGAGAAAATGACCATGGCGACAGCAACAGCGACACCGGAAAGCACAGAGTTCAAGACACCGACCGCAGTGGTCCTGACGCAAGCCGCGACCGTAAAGGTGCGCGAGATTATGGCGACCCAGGACCCGCTTCCGGCCGGCCTGCGGATCGGCGTAGTCGGCGGAGGCTGCTCGGGCTTCCAATACTCCATGTCGTTCGAGAACCAGGCCGGCATGATGGACAAGGTGATAAAGTTCGACGACCTCAAAGTGTTTGTCGACGCGACTTCGTTGATGTACCTGAATGGTTGCGTGGTGGACTACGTCGAGACACTTGAGGCGGCCGGCTTCAAGTTTGAAAATCCGGCAGTGAAAAGCACCTGCGGCTGTGGCTCGTCCTTTAGCGTATAGAGATACTTGCCCCTGCATACCAGGCGAAGCCCGCTTCACAGCGGGCTTTTGCTTGGTCTCGAAC
>CAXTSA010000097.1:0-9163 GCA_964246755.1 uncultured Acidobacteriaceae bacterium | reverse complement strand
GTACCTGCTCGGTGCTGGGGTACGAGGCGTGCTTTGTGGCCGGGCTGCGCAAGGTGGTAACGCACGGGAGCGGCGGCGAGGAGCAGGCGGCGCACCGGCCCTTTAAGATCGTGTACGCGAGCCTGTACGCGGATGTGCGGCCTTCCTTTGTGGTTGATATCGGGGCTTTTATAGAGCGGAGGCATCAGGCGTTGATGGCGTACGGCTCGCAATATAGCCCGCGTAAGGTAGAGGGAGAACGGGATGCGGGCTCCGGGTTGTTTGTGCCGGAGGAGGAGATTCGCGAGCGGACGTTTGCCGAGGCGCGGCATTACGGGCTGCTTGGAGGGGTGCGGTATGGGGAGCCCTTTGTGCAGAAGGAGATCGGGTTGGTGGAGGACCTGCTACGGGTGCCGGTGCAGTCAATTTAGAGTGTGCGGTATGCGGGTGGGGGCGCCGGGTGAAAATTGCGGGCAGACCTGGGTTGGGCGCCCGTTTCGGGCTTCCAGCTGAGGGATTCCCGGAAAGGTACTCCGGTCACTCGACAGGCAGGTGCGGGCGGTTTTTCCTGTTGGGGTCGAAAAGAAACGCGTGCTAGGCTCTTCACACAGTAATCCGGAGGGGAGCCGGATGAGCATGGGGAGCATGGCGGCGCGATGGTTCGGCGCACTCGGCAGATTGCCGCATACCCTGGGGCGGCCTGTGGGCCGCGTCGCCTATGTGCCGCAGGTGGACGGCATTCGCTTCCTGGCTGTGTTTCTTGTGTTCCTGTGGCACGGGTCTTTGCGCGCGGAGCGGTATGTCGGGCGGCTCCATACCCATGGGTACCACACCGGCAGTTTGATGGGGTTGTTCCTGCATGGAGAAGTCGGTGTCGATCTGTTCTTCTTCATTAGCGGCCTGGTGATTGCGCAGTCTTTTCTTTTCAAGACGGATCTGTCGCGGACCAAGGCCTGGAGCTTTCGCGCCTTCTACGCCAAGCGCTTTATCCGGATCTACCCGCCGTACCTCATCAGCCTGCTGGTCTGCTATCTGGTTCTGGCGATCAGCGGCTACCATCCCAGAGACGTAGCAGCGTTTGGTTCGAACATTTCGCTGACGAGCAGTCTCCTGGCCAGCGCGGTGTATCTGCACAGCTTTGTGTTCGACGCGTCCTCACGGCTGAACCCGCCGATGTGGTCGCTTGAGATCGAGATCCAGTTTTACCTGCTGGTGCCGTTTTTCATGCTCCTCTACCTGCGTTTGCGGCAGCAGGCGGCACGGATGGCTATGCTGGCGCTTGTATCGGCCTCCCTGATTGGGCTGGTAGCCATCCTGCATGGCAGTTTCCAGTTCGATAACCGCTACCGGATGGGGCTGGCGGTGTATGCGCCTTATTTTCTGGCTGGGATCGCGGTCGCGGACCTGTCCGCCGCGGGAGGCCGGCTCTCGAAGCTCGTCCCGAGCTACCGTTATGACGCTCTGCTCCTAGGCGGGCTCGGTTTGCTGGTTGGCCTAGGCCTGTGGTTTGAGCGCATCGACGCGCACCCGCAAGGGGTCGGGGCCAACCTGCTCGCGCCGGTGCTTGGCTTGGGCTCGGTCGTCTCGATCTACATGGGGGCGCTGCACGGACGGGTGGGGCGTGTTTGCTTCGGCGCTCCGTGGATCGCGCTGATTGGCACGATGTGCTACTCGATTTACCTGACGCATATCGTCGTGGTGCAGGGCGTGTCGGAGGTGATTCTGAACCGGCTGCCTCTCCACAATGCATGGGTGATCTGGGGTGTGTGGATGCCGGCGCTGGCGCTGGCGGTGTTCTTGGTGGCGCTGGTGTTTTACATCGTGGTGGAAAGGCCCTTGATGGGCGGCGGATCGTGGCGGCCTGCGGTGCTTTGGACGCGCAGGGACAATGCGGACCGCGCGGCACAGGCTCAGGCCAAGTTCGTAAGCGCTGCCGGTTCCTCCTGCGGCAGGGAGGTTGGCTTGATCTCCCCCGAGCAAGTGGACGGGTTGAGCTGTGGCGCGCTCCTTTACGGCGGGGCTGCGATAGCCGCGCGCGGAGTGAAGACGGTGGGTGGTGTGGAAGCTTTCTATGTAGGCGAACAGGTCGCGCCTGGCCTGCTCCTTGGTGGCGTGAATGCGGTGATGCAATCGTTCGGTTTCAAGAGTGTGGAAGAAGCTTTTCATGGGCGCATTACTGGGAGCACTTGCCTTTGCGGCTCATGGACGGGGTGACGTTTGCCGCGCTCAGGGTCTGACGATAGGCTTCGGCGGCGTACTGGATGCGCGATCGGAGTGATGGGTGAGACCGGCTCCAGGGCGTTGCCGCTTAAGAGCCACGGCCCAGGGCATCGAGCGCGATTTCGGTGTGCAGGGAGTCGCGCATGGAGCGAGCCAACGATCTCCCTGGTGCAATCGTCGAGAATGGCGGCGAGATCAAGCCAACCTTTTCCCGTATGGGTATAGGTAAGGTCGGCGAGCCGGACTCGGGTATCGGTTTCTGCGCTGTGGAGTTGCGCGCGAGCCTGTTGGGATTGATCGGGTAGGTATGGCGGCTGTCCGTGGTTTTGGCCCGGCGCGGCAACGCGTTCAGCCCGCGCAGGCCTGGACACCGCAGCAGCGCTTCCACGCGGCAGCGGTCCACGGTTTGCCCGCCGCGGCGCAAGATCGTGTGCATGCGCGGTAATCCGTAGGTGCCGCTGCTGTCCAGATGGATGCTCCGAAGCTCTCCGAGAACAGCTGCCGGTTGGCCGTGGTGCGCTTACTCTCGGCGCGGTTTCGCCACGCGTAGTAGCCGCTCGCCGAGACGCTTAGCACCTCGCACATCACCTTCCCCGGCCATGTGGCGCAGTTCTGCTGAACAAAATGGAACTTTATTTTGCCGCCACCCCGAAGATGGTCACTTTTTTTGTAAGATCTCCCGTTCCATCCGCAGCCGGTCGTTCCGCCGCAGCAGACGGCTGTTCTCAGCCGCGGGATCGGCAACCGAAGAACACACCGGCTGCGCTCACTGCTGCGCAGTGCGCTGTCCCGGAGGAAACGGCGAACTGCCGCACCCAGCGCCGCAGCACCGTCTCGTGCAGACCCCAGTTCCAGAGCTACCTTTGAAGGTGGCAGCCCACTTGTCTATACCCGCGCCGCTGCGTCGCGCTTGAACGCCTTCAGGGATGTGCGGCGCTGTCCACTGCTCATCAAATGCTCATCAGACACTCCTCGCTAAGCTCGTTCAGCCTAGCAGTTGTGTTGCGGCTCCCCAGCTTGTAATGACTTGCTGCCTGCGATCCTGCATTGACCGCGACAGTCACCGTGGGGGACTGACGCGCTCCGTAAACTTGTACCGCAGGCGATTGGAGATTCCGGCCTGTGTGCTTTGGGTTGTGCCGAATTGACCGGCAGATTTCGGGTTGATGTAGCTCAATTGAGCGCCTCCAGCAACAGGCCTGATGCTTTGCTGTGCTTCAGTGTTTTGCCAGATGTCGCCGTGCGGAGGGAAAGTGCAGAAGGCGGTTTGATCGCCGGCGTTTGCTCCGCCGCAGGCCGCCGTGAACTCCGCCAGTGTCCGGTCGGCCAGCGCCGAGTAGGGATGCCCGTTGTAATCACGCCGCCAACCATGCGGCTTGCTGCGTGCGTCAGCCAGCGTCAAGCACACCTCCACGTTCAGGCACTCGTCCCGCAGCTTGCCGTGGAAGCTCTCGATAAAGCCGTTCTCGACCGGCCGTCCCGGCCGGATGAAGTCTGGATGCACGCTGTTTGTATACGCCCACAGGTCCCTCGCTTACTGGCGGACTCGGTCCCATTGTCCACGGTGATGGACTCCGGAGCGCCGCGCAGCGCGACGACTTCATCCAGCGCCGCCGCCACTTTCTCGCCGCTCAGCGAGCTATCCGCGTGCAGGCACAGGCACTCACGGGTGAACTCGCTCGACCGCCGTCAGCACCCGGATCCAGCGCCCGTCCGGCAGCCGCTGGGACACGAAATCCATGCTCCACTTCTGGTTCGGCCGCCTCGCAGAGCCCTGCGCCACGCGCCGGCGCTGCGCCCGCTCCTTGCGCTTCTGGGGGCGCACGATCAGCCCTTCTTCGCTGCGGATCCGGAATACCCGTTTCGCGTTCACTTCCCAGCCCTCGCGCTTCAACAGCACTGTAAGTCGCCGGTAGCCGTAACGCACCCGGCTGCCGGCCTGCTCGCGCACGACGAGGGCTTCTTTTTTCGCATTCAAAGAGAACTTCTTTCGAAGCTAACCGGCACCAGAACCGGGACCAGAACCGCCACGAGTGGATATCGTACATGCAGAAAAACCCTTCGTTGCTGGAGGGCTTCTGTTCTGTTACTTCCATTGAAGTGGTAGTGGTGCCCGGAGGGGGACTTGAACCCCCACACTCTTGCGGGCTACGGATTTTAAGTCCTGGTTCTATACGTTTGCAAGACACCGCATAATCTCGCAAGAAGTCGTCTAAGCCATCTCCAAAGAGTGGCTTACGGCACATTGCTGAGTTGCACGGTGCCGCAAGATATCGCAAGGAAGTCCGCCATGAACTAGCACCTAAACTAGCACCGAGCTCGTGACCGGATGTCAGCGAATCTGGTGTTTTCTGAATTCCTTTTGGGTGCCCGTTGGACTGCTCGATGAACGAGCATATGCTGCTGTTTTTCTTGAGGGTGCGACCTGCATTTCAAGAGATCGTGCTGGGCCAGTGTTCCCAATGCCGGAGTATGACCCATCAGTGCGGCTTAGCCTCTTGGCTGAAGGTGGAGCCAGCACGCGGCGGAGCTGCTCCAAGTCGAGCCCCTAAATCCTTGTCGATCCGTCTGGCCAGGCTGACACGGTTAGTTCTGGGGATGCTCGGCGTTCCGCAGCACAAGCGCGTCCGGATCATTCGTCCGGGGCTCACCTACTTGCACTTGCTCCAGTCCAGCGCGCCTCTGCGGGTGGCCATGGCGTTTCCCACAATAGGTCCAGTTTCGCTATACCGTAGCAGCTCCGTTGACGCGCCTTCTTGGCAGCAAAGACAGCTGTGTGTCAGTTCCGATCCAAAGGTTCGCAGCACACATTGAATGGTGCTGGATGCTCGCACCCTATGCCCAGCTTGGCTAGGCTGACCGCATTCTGCATTTAGCCGCCGCGCTTTCGTTGTTCGCCGCAAAAAGCAACGCGACCTGTCCTTGATTGGAGCAATTGTTCTGTTGAGTTCCCCCTTCCGGGGGCGAGTTGGCAAAGACACAGTATGAAAACTTTTGGTCCGCCCGCCCCAAAGAGCCTTCGCACATGCACGCTGTAAGCTACGTCACCTCGCACACACTCATACGTCAGGCAATCGCCGATTACGAGCCCTGGGTCCAATCCCGTCTCGGCTGCTCTCTGGCCGAGACCGTCGTCCTGCGAACGCGCTTCGTTTTCACGCAGCTCGGCCTGGCGCTGCTCGCGGACTCGGAGCTTGCAGAGCCGACCAGCCGCGAGATGGCAGCGGTCCGCCGCGAATTGGAGCTTGTCACCCTGCCTCCGGGCGCGCAGCCGATCGTGGACTTGGCCGAGCGCGGGGGCAGGAGTGAGTCGAGGCGCAGCAAGGGAGGAGAGAATCGCCATCCGTATGCGCTGACCTGGGCCGGGAGCCCGGTGGCGATCAAGCTCCGCAGCTTGCCGTGCGAGGTGGTTGCGATGCGCGTCATCCGATTCGGCGAGGCGCACCAGCCGGGCGAGTCGATAGACGACATCCTGGTGTTTTCTCGCCAGTATGCCGAGCAAGTTTCCGCGTTTTGCGCGCGGCTTACAGAGCGGCAGGAGAGGCCGCAGGTGCGGACCTGGGGCGACGCGGCTCGCCCGATCCCGCCGCTCGGCTGGGACCAGTTGACGCTTGCGCCCGAGATCAGGACCTTGCTGCGGGACGACTTTGAGTCCTTCTTCCGCGACGCGGACTGGTACGAGGCGATGCAGATTCCGCACCGGCGCGGCTACCTCCTTCATGGGCCGCCAGGCAATGGCAAGACGTCCGCAGTACGCGCCATGATCACGAGCCATGGACTTACGGCCTACCAGTTGCGGCTCTTCTCGAAGTTTACGGACGACGCCGACATGGAGGGTATCTTCGAGCATGCGGCGGCCAACGGACCCTCGATCGTGCTGCTTGAAGACCTAGACCGCGCCTTTCCGCGCTCCGGCAATAGCCAGTCCAAAGTGCACCTCCAAACGTTGCTGAATTGCTTAGACGGGGTCGCGACCGAGCCGGGCGTGATTGCGATTGCGACCGCCAATGACCCGAGCCTGCTTGATCCGGCGATCCTGCGCAGGCCAGGGCGCTTCGATCGCGTGGTGCACTTTTCAGCTCCCGACGCGGAGCTGCGGCGCGAGTATTTGGCTCGCATGCATCCGCAGCTTACGGAGGAGAGTCTTGCTCGGGTGGTCGCGGCGAGTGCAGGCTTTTCCTATGCTTTCCTGCGCGAAACCTACATTATGGGCGCACAAGCGGCTCGTTTTGCCTCGCGCGAGCTTGTGGCTGACGACCTGATCGTGAGTGCGCAGGCGCTTCGCCGCGGTTATCAGATGGCCGGTAAGAAGGACGCGGCGGCAGGATTTGTGAGGGCAAGCTGATCCGAGTTCTTGCCTTAAGCCTGCTGCTCGCGGAAGAAAAGTCCCGTGTCGGCGGCAGGCATCGTGCGTTGCGGTAATCGGAGCAAGAGGAGCAGACGTGGAACAGATTATGAAGAGATGTGTGCAGTGCTCGGGCGACGGGGTATGTCGCCCCTGCAAGGGATGCGGGCGCTCGGGATACTTTCTTGAGCAACCCGGCCCGAAAGCGAAGCGCTGCCCGCACTGCCGGGGGTCAGGACAGTGCCAGGGCTGCCGGGGCAGCGGGCGCGTACTTGACCGGGAGCGCAGCTTCTTTCCCAGCGTCTTCGTCTTCACCTCCCTCACCATGCCCACTTCAATATCGTGCGCTGCCTTTACGGGCGCGGGCTGGCGTCGGCTGCCGATCCCGCTCCGCATCTCGGAGCGGACGCACGAGGCGCAGCGTGGCTGGGTTCGCTGGCGTGTGCAGACCCACTTCCGAGAGAACGGAGGCAAGTGCCCCCTATTCACCGGATACGCGTGGCGCTATGCGCGCGGCCGCTCCGTGCATTTCGACCCTCGGGGCGCGTTGTCTCGGACCCAGCTTGACCGCGTGCCGAGGTAGGCGTGCAGCCGCGATACGATTCCGGCGACACGGCCGGGCAGGGCGGTTGGCGGCAGTTCTAAACCAAGCGATCGAGGAGGGCGTACCGGAGGTCGTTCCAGAGAACGTGCATGGGTTTACTCCGAGCGATGGGCGAGGACGGGATCGATAGCGGTTGCACGCCGGGCGGGGAGGGCGGAGGCAAAAAGGGCGAGAACAAATATCGCGGCAGTCGCGAAGGCGAGGACGGCAGGGTCAAGCGGGTCGACCTGGAAGAGCAGGGATCGGAGTAGGCGGGTGGCGAAAAAGGAGGCCAGCGTGCCGAGGACGCAGGCGAGCAGCGCCAGCCTGGCTCCGGACGCGAGGACCAGGCGGAGGATAGCCGAGCGCGGGGCGCCGAGGGCGAGGCGAATGGCGATCTCCTGGGTTCGGAGCGCTGCCGAAAAAGCGATAACGGTGTACACCCCGAGCATCGCCAGCAACAGAGCTGCAGCGGAGAAGCCAGAGATGAGCGCGGCGGAGAAGCGGCGCGGCGCAAGTGCTGCCTCGACGACGCTGTCCATGGACTGGACGTGCGTGAGCGGCAGGCGCGGGTCGATGGCGTGGACGACCGAGCGCAGCGTCTCGCCGAGCTGATCGGGCGGCAAGGGGCTGCGCAGGACGATGGAGCCGCTGTCACCGTACAGCGTGCCCGGAGCAGCGTAGGGGGCGACGGAAACCAGCTGCTGGCTGGCCGGTTGGTAGATTTGCGGCTGCGTGGGCAGGTCGGCCGCGGTTTGCTTGATGTCGCCGATTTCGCCGACCACCGTCATCCAGGCAAGAGGCGTCTCAGGGAGACCCCAGTGGATGCGCTTGCCGATGGGGTTTCGGCCCGGCCAGGACTGCTGCGCCAGCGTGTAATTGACGAGGATAACGAGCGGCGAGCCGGTGCGATCGGCCTCCGTGAACTCGCGGCCGCGCAGCAGAGGAATGCCCGCGGCGCGGAAGTAGCCGCCGATGGTTTGCGACGGCCAGGCAAGATTGAGGCTCGTCCCCTCGGGCGGCACGTAGCCCTCGGCAACAAAGGAAGATCCGTTGAGCAGCCCCGCGGCGGGCAGGGCGGAGATGATGCCCGCGGCTTGGACGCCGGGCAGCTGCGCGAGCTTGCGCAGGAGGGTGTCGTTGAAAACGTTCACGGCGGCCTGGGTCGAGAACTGCTGGTGCGGCAGGTCGTACTGCGCGGTGATCATGTGGTCGGTTTGGAAGCCGAGATCGACGGAGCGGAGCTTGCTGAAGCTTCGCAGCAGGAGGCCGGATGCGATGAGAAGTACAAGCGCGATGGCCACCTCAGCGACCGCGAGCGCGGAGCGAAGGCGCGCGTGGCCGCTTCCCGGCGCGCCGGTGCGCCCGCCCTCCTTGAGAACGGGGGCGACGCCCGAGCGAAGCGCGGCAAAGGCGGGGAGAACGCCGCAGACGAGGCCGGTGGCGAGCGCCAGCAGCAGGGCGAAAGCGGCTACGGGCCAGTCAAGGTCGATGGAGCTGATGCGGGGGAGGGTTTCGGGCAGGAAGCGGAGGCCCAGGTGCAGGCCTAGCGAGGCAAGCCCGATGCCGAGAACACCGCCGGTGAGGCTCAGCAAGGTGCTTTCTACGAGTATTTGGCGGAGAATAGCAGCGGCTGGTGCGCCGAGCGCGAGGCGCACGGCCAGCTCGCGGCGGCGGCGAATCACGCGCACGAGCAGGAGGCCCGCAAGGTTGGCGCACGCGATCAGAAGCACGACGGAAACGGCAAGGAACAGCGTGCGGACAAGCGGGCGGGCTTGGGCGACGGTCGCCTGATCGAGTGGTTCGAGAACAGGGTGCATACGGAGGCTCGCCATCGCCGCAGGGAAACCGCGCATGATCTCCCCGGTGACTTGGGTGACGCTTTCTTGCGCGGCAGCAAGGCTTGTGCCGGGGCTAAGGCGGCCCACCATGTGGAAGTCCCAGTCGCCCGCGCCTTGTACGATTTCGCCGCGGGTGAGACTTACGGGGATCCAAACCTGTGACCCGCTGACTTGACCGGGGACGACCGGAAACTC
>CAXTSA010000096.1:5974-9223 GCA_964246755.1 uncultured Acidobacteriaceae bacterium | reverse complement strand
ATCTCACGGGCGGTGTGCTTCTGCGTGTCAACCGGCACACGCAGCAAGTGGAAGGGTCGCTGGCCAACTCCTGGGCTGTATCGCCGGACGGCCGCACCGTGATTTTTCACCTTCGACCAGACCTCCACTTTTCCGACGGCGCTCCGTTGACCACCCAAGACGTAGCCGCGACGCTGCGACGAGTGCTGGCGCCCGCGACAGCAGCTCCGGTCGCCGAAGAATTCATCCTTCCGCGCGAAGTTACAGTCAGCACACCGGATGCGTCGACGGTCGTTCTGCGGCTTCCGCTCCGTCTCGTTGGCCTTTTGCAGATCTTAGACGAGATCGCGATCGAGCCCGCGAACCGGCCCAGCGAAGCGCGTGTGACTGCGGGACCCTACTTCCTCGCCGAGTACAAACGCGGTCAGTTCCTGCGGCTCGAACGCAATCCGCACTACTGGAAGCATGACAGCCAAGGCCGGTCCTTGCCCTATATCCATTCGATCCGCCTGGACATCGTCAGCAACCCGGAACAGGAGCAGTCCCGATTCCTGCGCGGCCAGTATCAAGTCCTCTCCAGCATCGCTCCGGAGTACTTCGACCTGCTCGCTAGAAAGCAGCCCGGCGCGGTCCGGGACCTCGGGCCGTCGCTCAACACAGAGCAACTCTGGTTCAACCAGGCTCCTAACGCGCCAATACCTCTATACGAGAGGCAATGGTTCCAGACTGCGGCATTCCGCCGCGCCGTTTCGCAAGCGATCCACCGGGCGGACCTCGCCCGTCTCGCCTATGAGGGCCACGCAACGCCTGCCTGGAGCTTCATCTCGCCCGCTAACCGAATCTGGTACGACTCGAACTTGCGAGTTCCCCATGAGGATCTGGCCGAAGCCGCTGCGCTCTTAGTCAAGGCCGGCTTTCACCGCTCCGGCGCCACCCTGTACGATGCGGGCGGTCACGTCGTGCGCTTTTCCATTCTCACCAATGCCGGAAATACACAACGGGCGAGAATGGCCGCCCTGCTTCAGCAAGACCTCGCCGCATTGGGCATGGAAGTAAGCGTCGTGACGCTCGATTTTCCAGCCTTGATTGAACGGCTCCTGCATACGCAGGCCTACGAGGCATGCCTGCTCGGCTTGGTCAATGTCGACCCGGACCCGAACGCCATGATGAATGTGTGGCTCAGCGGTTCGCCCAACCATCAATGGAATCCCTCGGAACCCGTACCGGCCACGCCCTGGGAAGCAATCATCGACGAGGCCATGCAGCGGCAGGCAAGCACGCCGGACCTGCGCGACCGCAAACGCGCGGTCGATCAAGTGCAGCAGGTCGTCGCCGACCAGCAACCCTTCATCTACCTCGTCCACCCAAACACGTTGTACGCGGCTTCGCCCGGGCTTGAGGGCCTCGAGCCGTCGGTGCTGCAACCGGGAGTGGTCTGGAACATCGACACTCTGCACTGGAAGGGAACCGGCCCATGAAAGATGTCCTGCTTCGGGTACAGCTCCAGGCTGGCTACGGGCGCGTGCAGGTGCTGGAAGACGTTCACTTTGAGCTCCATCGCGGCGAAGCTCTCGGCCTGATCGGCACCAGTGGCGCCGGCAAAAGCACCTTGGTGTTGGCGCTGTTAGCGCTCCTGCCCTGGCGTGGAGGCTTCGCCGCGGGCGAAGTCGAGCTGGAAGGAGAGAACCTGCTCGTGCTCAGCGAACGGAATGCCCGGGCAGTGCGCGGAAAAACGATCGCGCTTGTGCCGCAAAGCCCAGCGGCAGCTTTGAACGGAGCTATATCCCTGAGGAAACACTTTGAGCAAGCCTGGCTGGCGCACGAGAAAGGTAATCCGAAGGGGCTCGAAACGCGCCTTCGGACGCTGCTGTCCGAAGTGCAGCTGCCCTCAAATGCGGAGTTCCTGGCGCGTAAGCCGGGGCAGATCAGCGTGGGCCAGGGACAGCGGATCTTGATCGCACTCGCACTCCTGCACCGGCCGGCGCTGATCGTCGCCGACGAACCGACAAGCGCTTTGGATCCGGTCACCCAGGCCGAAATCTTGGCCTTGCTGCACCGTTTGAACCGAGAAGGCACGGCGCTGCTGTATATCTCGCACGATCTCCTGTCCGTACTCGAACTGTGCCAGCGCGTTGCTGTTCTCGATAAGGGAAGAATCGCAGAATGCCTGCCCGTGTTCGACATCGAGAAAACAGCAAAACACCCGGCGAGCCTGGCCTTGCTGCATTCCTTGCCCGTGCCGCCGGCTATCTTGCGGCAGCACAGGGAGGCTATCTTTGCCCAGCGCCAGCCCGATCCGCGGCCGTGATCACACGCGCTCGCTCAAGAGCCTTACCCGAATTGGCCTCAAAAAAAGATGGCTTCAGCCCTCATCTCGTTCTCCGGAGCGTCGATAGGGTTTGTGTATGCCGGCGCTTTTCCTCCGGCGCACACAGCTTGAGCAGCTTCAGGAGCGCCATTTTGAAGACCCATCTTTTCTCTGCCTCACTCGTAACGGCTTTGATCGCGGGTACACTTGTGCCGACGACTTGCTTTGCAGCCAAACCTGGCCGACCGCCCAGGAAAATCTCTGTGGACGCGCTCCAGGCCAATCCGTTTCAGGCCATACCAGTAATCATTCAGTTCAAGGCGGCCAGCGAAGCGATGCAGGACCTCATCGTGGCTAAGGGGCACGGCACGGTCAAGAACCACTTCCCGAGCATGCATGCGGTTGCCACTTCTCTGACCCTGGCCGACATGCAAGTTCTTGCAGATTTCGACAATGTTTCCTACATTTCGCTCGATCGCCCCCTCGCTGCGCGCCAAGCCATCGGAAGCGCGGCCGAATACACCACCGAGCCTATCAACGCACCCGGAGTTTGGTCCCAGGGCTATGACGGCACCGGCATCGGCGTCGCGGTGATTGATAGCGGCATCACTGCCGTCCCGGATCTTGCGGCGGCTGCAAAAACCCCTGGCAATCGCATTGTGTACAGCCAAAGCTTTCTTCCTGCAGCAAGTAGTCCTGCATCACCCGGCCCCGCGGGACTTGGCCCTGCAGCACCCGACCCTGCTGGCCCCGCCGCCACCAACGACCAGTACGGGCATGGTACGCACGTTGCTGGCCTGATTGCCGGCAATGGCAGCCGGTCCAAGGGCGCCCCCTACTTCCGCACTTTCTCCGGTGTCGCGCCCAACGCGAACCTCTTGAACTTTCGCGTACTCGACCAGAATGGCCAGGGCACCGACTCCTCCGTAATAGCCGCAATTGAATCCGCGATCGCTCTCAAG
>CAXTSA010000096.1:0-5964 GCA_964246755.1 uncultured Acidobacteriaceae bacterium | reverse complement strand
TCATCAATCTGTCGCTCGGGCGCCCGATCTGGGAAAGCTACAGGCTCGACCCCCTGTGCCAAGCGGTGGAAGCTGCCTGGAAGGCGGGTATTGTCGTCGTTGTCGCCGCCGGGAACGACGGACGCGACCAGGCGTTGAATACCGAAGGTTATGGCACGATCGACGCTCCGGGCAATGACCCTTACGTGCTGACCGTGGGCGCAATGCGGACTATGCAAACCGCGTCGCTGGGTGATGACGCGATTGCGAGTTACAGTTCCAAGGGGCCCTCGTTTATCGATCAGGTAGCCAAGCCCGACATCGTGGCTCCCGGCAACCTCGTGAGCAGCCTCAAATTTCCCGGAGCGCTCCTTCCCGCCGAAAACCCATCCTTCGTGACCCTGAACTCCTATTACGCCACCAAGGGCAACACGAATGCCTCGCCGGACTATTACCCGCTGAGCGGCACCAGCATGGCCACGGGCGTCGCGAGCGGTGCGGTAGCCCTGCTTCTGCAGGCACAGCCGCAGCTCACGCCAGATCAGGTGAAAGCTTTCCTGATGCGCAATGCCCAGCGCTCTTACTTCCCTCAGGTCAGCACTGTCACGGACTCCACGACTGGCGCCACCTACGTTTCCCATTACGACCTATTTACCGTGGGCGCCGGCTACCTCGATATTCGGGCTGCCCTGAACGACGCGGCTAACAGCAAGCTCGCTCTTCCCGGCGGAACGGCCATGTCGCCGACCGCTGTGTTCGACCCGGTTTCCGGTAATACGGGGCTGGTAGTGGACCAGACGGCGCTGTGGGGTAAGACGGCTCTTTGGGGTGCGACCAGCATTTACGGTCAGAATGCATTCGTTGCCGGGGCGGATGGCGCGACAGCACTGTGCGGAGCGACGGCACTCTGGGGCGCCAATGATCCCGCAGACTTCACGGCCCTATCCGGGGCGACCGCACTGTGGGGCAAGGACGACCCGACCGGCTTCACCGCACTGTGGGGTAAATCCACCGTGGACGGGTCAACCGCACTGTGGGGCAAGGCGACACCGGAAGCCGCAACCGCGCTGTGGGGCAAGTCCGACGTCTCTGGGGCAAAAATACCCTACTGACGAATTGACCACCGCGATACGTATACGGTCCAGCAGTGGCGCGGGTTGCGACAGGCCCGCGCCGCAAGCGGGCCTCTTCTCACCAGCGGGGCACAAGGGTGCACTCCTTGTGCTCCGTGCTTCTCTCCCCCTCGATGTAGCCGCGTCGAGCAGCGGCTTTTCCAGCCAGCGCTATATGAGCGAGTGCGGACCGCGCGCGCTTTTCCCTCCATCAACGCCGATTGTCTTCCTGCTTTCCGGATACGTCCCGATCAGAGCACGGCTGGAGTGGGCCGATGTTCTCCATGCCGCCATACCTCGCGCACCAGCCCCGGCTATCGCCATTGCCTCGCTCGCTCTCATCGCTGCGCCAAAGCAAAAGTTTTAGCCTCGCGAACGAAACAGATCGATGTCGGCATGCAGCACCAGCGTATCTTCGCGTCGCTCACCGAAGCGTTCTCACGATTCTCGCCTCGAAGATTAGCGCTGAGACGCATGCGAAATAGCCCACCAGTTCACCAAAAACGCGGATTTCGAGAAAGAGTCCGTACCATAGCATCACCCCGGCCCACACCGGCAAAAGCAGTAGCCAGTTCCGCAGGACCGGATCGGGGATCGTTCGCCAACCGGCCAGCACCATGGGCAGCAAGTAGCCATACACGCCAAGTAGCTGTGGCCAGGCAAGTGGAATAACCAGCAATGCCAGATTGAGACCAACGCGCGGGCCCGCGGCCGACGCATTCCTTGCGTAGTGGTGTACTACCCAGAGATGCCAGGCGAGCCACGCCGTGGAGAGCGGCGCGACTACCGCCACCACTCTCCAGCGCACGGCGGCACGGAGGTTGAACACGGTACCGCGACTGCACTCGGCCACGGTAAAAAAGAGCAGCAGCAGGAGCGTCGTTTCCCGATTGAGCGTCGCGAGGCAGAAAAGAGCCGCGAAGCATGTGATGGAGCGTCGCGCATGGATGAGATATAGGCCGAGCGAAAAAAACGCGAGGCTTGGCAGGTCGTACACGAAACGGTAAGCGTGGACGGTCATGAGCGCGTACATGCCCGCTATCATGACCAGGGTGAGCGGGTAGATTGCGGGCAGCAGAATACCCGTCGGCGAAGCGCGTCGATACATCGCCCGGGCCGCCAGCCCTGAGACACCGACCGCAGCAATGTCGATACATGCTTCGACCAGGCTCTCGGGACGTATCCCATGCCTAAACCAAACATGCCAGCCGCTCAGTACGCCGCTGATCTCTCCGAGAGCCGGGGATGTATGCGCCCACTTCAAAGGTGCAGCAAGCAGGAGGCGGTACTGGAACGGAGTGCGCTCGCTGCCTTGCTCATACGAGGGCAGGGGCATGGCGCAGGGCACATTGGCGAGATAGAACCACACGACCTGCACCGTGGCCAGCAGATGCACGGCCACGTAGCCAAACCTCGCCAGTTGGCTGCGCGGATAAAGCGGGACCGAGCTGTTGTGCCCTGCCCTGCTCACACCCGTCGTCAATTAAAGACCTCCGCTCGTGTGCAGCGCTCGAGCAGGATCGCCGTCCGGTCGTGGTAAACAGCGCGCCACCGGTGTGTCTGCTGCAGCAGATACACTAGCGGTGCATCCTGCGCAAACAACACATAACCGATCTTGTACTTGTCGAGAATCTCCAGCGTGTTTTGCAGATGCACCGCGTCGAGGTAGTCCTTTAAGATTCCGCGCCGCTCAAAGATATCGACGCGTGAGTCAATCAGGACTGGAATGTTCGGCGCATACCACTCCAGGTACCCACCCCAGAGATAATCGTTCCACACGTTGCTTTGGGGATGCAGGCTTTCAAGGTAGGGCAACGCGGCTTGTGGATAGCTGTCCCTATCTTCCGAGTGCGCGTGTGCCGTGGAGTGCAGCCGGTGAAGCGCGAGAGAAAAAACGGCAAGCGTCAGAATCGCATTGAGTCGCGTGTTTGAAGACGCAGTCCGCGACCGCCGGAATCGAGCTAGATCCCGTGCGAGGAGCGGCAGAATCAGAATCGCGGCCAGGAAAAGAAAGCGCGAGTAGGTAAGCGCTGCATACACGCCGATCCCGGCCAGCGCGAGATCGAACAGGGTCCACATGCGTGGGCGGACCGCCTGCGCGAACGCGGCAAACAGAAGGGAGAGGAGAAAGATGTGTGCTCGCGGCGTGTGAAAATCGAGGCTTTGCCACTCCTGAACAGACGCGATATTCAGCTTTTGATGGAAAGCTAGATCAAAGGGATAGGCGATCAGTTCCCAGCCGTAGGGGTTCACGAAGAGGCTAGCCGCGCTTAGCGCTATCGCCAGAAGGAGGGTTCGGCGTTCCTCTCGCGTCCAGGCGGGATTGCGCACCGACCCGGCTTCACAATCTGCACAGCCGCACAGCAGGAACGCAAGCAAAATCACCATGCCTATCAGCCAGGAACCGTGGGCATTCACCCATAGCACGAAAAGCAGCGGCAAGGCCCAGGCCACGCGCCTTTGTGCTCGGGGATCCCCACTCGCAAACGCTTGCAGCAGCAGCAGCTCGACGACGAGCCCGAGCCAGCCGAACAAAAGCGTACGCGGTCCGTAGGAGACGGTCGAGAGCAGCGCCGCAAGCATCGCTACGGCCAGCGCGGCGCCTGCACTGCGGCACCGGCGGTACGCCAACAGGAATACTCCGGCAAAGATGGATTCCAGTACGCAGACCGTGACGCAAAACAGACCCTGTTCGGCAAGGCAGCGCCAGCCCAGATAGAAAGGCAATTCCGCAAGCCACTCGTGGTCAATCCAGTGTGCGCGCGGTGCTGTGAACGAATACATATCTTGACCTAAGAATCGATGGGTGTGGAGTTGCTGTGCGGCATTGCGCAGATGCCACCAGACATCCGGATCTCCCACGGAATTCGGCACAAGCAGAAACACGTATGTAACAAGAATGGTGACGAGCAAGAGCTGAAAGCTGGAAATGCGTTGAGCCGACGCGCTGAGCAGGGGCACGCTCGTTCGCGCTGGGATGTCACTCGCGTCATATGGCGTGAGCACATCCACACGTGCGATAGCCGCGAGGCGCACGGGCCTCCATTTATCCGGGAACATGAACCCCAGTCTAGCGATAAGCCTCGGCATATTTAAGTAGAAAATGCTTGGCTAAGTGCACTTTGGTACCGCAACGGGTAAGCAGCGTACTTGAATGCCTCGGTTAAACAATCCCATTCGCCGGCAATTGCTCGCCCATTGCAGTGGAAATGATCCGAAGTGAAACGGGGTACTTCGGTGATGTGTTCTTGCTTTGTTGCGAATGCTATGGTTCCGGTACGCCGTCACGTATGCGGCACAAACGATAATCGTCAGCCGACGCGTGGGAGACTAGTGAATGGCTGCGATTTCAAGGCGTGAGAGTGTGACCAGTGCTCGTAAACTTCGTTCTTGTGCTTACGCTGTTGCTCGGCTTTTGTGGACTGGCGATTGATGTTGGCATGCTGGAGTTGAAAAAAGTGCAACTGCAGAACGCAGCCGATGCGGCGGTGCTGGGCGCGGTGTATGAGTACGAGCGCGGCGACACGAACTGGCAAAGCGGAGGCCTTGCGGACGCGGGCCTAAATGGGTTCGCGAACGGGGTCAATAACGTGACGGTGACGATCAACAACCCGCCGACGAGTGGCAGCTTTGCCGGCAACAGCTCCGCCGTGCAGGCGATCGTGACTCAGCAGGCGGGATCAATATTTATCAATAGCTCGCTCAAGCTCTCGGCGCAAGCGGTTTCGTTGCTCCCACCGTGTATGATGTCCCTTCTCTCTACTAGTACAAGCGTCGACACGCTCAGTAGTACAGGGTCGCGGTTAACAGCGACCTGCGCCATCTATGTCGGGCGAGATATCCAGGAGGATTCATCATCCAACCTTCAGGCCGGCGGCTTTGACGTCGTCGGCCCGGCTGCAAATTCCAGCGTGAACGGAAGCACACAGCCGGCGCCGAACTTTAATTCCGGGATTCAAAGCGATCCGCTTGCCTCTATAGCTCAGCCGGTGTTTGCCTCATGCACTTTCTCCGGGAACACCAACGAGAATAACTCCAGAACGCTAAGCCCGGGTACCTACTGCAACCAAAGCATATGGTGCACCAATAGCACGCTGAAGTTGCAGCCCGGCTTGTACATTATCACCGGGGGAGTGTACTGGAACCAGTGCCAAGTTTCAGGCGTCGGCGTCACGCTTTTCTTGACATCGGGCGGCGGTTCCGGATTTGGGCAGTTTCTTGCGACAAATGCCACTGTGTCCTTATTCGCTCCACTGAATGCTTCGCAAGGCGGCGTCCCGGGCATTCTTCTCTTTACGGATCGCGCATGGTCGGGCGGTACGCAGGATATTCAATGGACTAATTCGCCCTACAGTGGCGACGGCGTCTTCTACTCTGTTAATACTGGCGTACAAATTTCCAATTCTACTCTGGGAGGTAGTACTTATCTGGGACTTGTTGTCAATAACCTAAGTATGTCGAACGCGCAACTAAATGTCCCGTATGCCAATTCTCCAATTGCGAGTTCAGGCTCCGTGCCAGCGGGTCTCGTGGAATGAAATCGCTGCGATCGGAACACGGCAGCGCCTTGCTTGAGTTCGTCCTCATTCTGCCCATGATCTTTTTCATCTTTATCGGCATGATTGACCTGAGTGTGGCGGTTGAGCAAGGTATCGTGGTCTCGGAAGCCGCGGAAGCGGGTACGAAGTACGGAACGCTGCCGTCGAAATCGGGGGACCTTGCAGGCATGCAGAACGCGGCAACAGCCGCCGCATCGGGTCTTGCTGTCAATCCTGTCGCTACAAGCTGGTGCAGTTGTGTACCGGCCGGCACCGCAGTTAACTGTTCGAACGCCTGCCCCGACTCCAGCAGCCCAGTCAAGTACATCCAGGTT
>CAXTSA010000095.1:8318-9339 GCA_964246755.1 uncultured Acidobacteriaceae bacterium | reverse complement strand
CCCCCTGAAACCGCTCCCCCCAAGGTGACCCGCAGGCCCTCTGAACTGCCTGCCTATGACGCAGGCAAGAGCCGCCGCACCATGGCCCTGATCGCCGCCGTATGTATCGTCTTTTTCCTGGCCTGGGCCTACGTGTTCTTCGACCAGAAACCGCGCGTCGCCGACGGCGCCATCCAGGCAATCAGCGCCGTTCCCCTTCATACCGAGTACCGCCAGGGCGGCACCATGCGGGAGGGCTACGGCGGCGGCCTCCAAAAGATCGACGAAATGTATGTCTGGGTCGCCTTCAGCATGAAGAACCTCACCGCCGATGTGCCCCTCTACGAGACCGCCCAGCGCGCCACCCTGACCCTGCCCGACGGCGAACAGAAGTTCGCCTCCGCGGCCATCCCCACCGAGGTCGCCCAGGTCCGCTCTCTGCCCGGCCTCAAACAGATTCCCGGAGCGCTCGTGCCACGCGAGCTCACGCTCAAGCCGGGCCAGTCCGCTCACGGCCTCGCGCTATTCGCCTTTCCCATCACCCAGAAAACCTGGGACACCCGCCGCGAGTTTTCCGTCGCCGTCTCCTTCCAGTGGCAACGCGACCTCGCCATGAAAGAGCAGGCCATGAATCGCTGACTCGCAGCCCCGTTCGGCGGCCTAAAATAGGCCTGGTGGAACCCTCTGCGCAGCACGTCGTCATCGCGGGAGCCGGCATCGTCGGCCTCGCCACGGCCCTCGAGCTCCGCTCCGCCGGCTTCCTCGTTACAGTGGTCGAGCGCGGCCGCGCCATGGAGCAAAGCTCCTGGGCCGCCGCCGGCATGCTGGCCGTCCATGACCCGGAGAACGCCCCCGAACTGCTTCCCCTCTCCCTGCTCAGCCGCGCGCTCTACCCCGGCTTCCTCTCGCGCATCCACGATCTGAGCGGGCTCGACGTCCCGCTGCGGACCACGTACACCCTGCAAGGCCGCCACGCAAGCGAAGTGTCCGCGCCGCCTGTCGAGCTGCCCACGCTCCCTACCGACCGCTACAGCTACACCCT